>NZ_JBHIMK010000379.1:0-1098 GCF_042194085.1 Bartonella sp. MU70NMGDW | reverse complement strand
GAAAATACATGTAGATGGCCGGTTGGCGATCCATTATCAGCAGATTTTCATTTTTGTGGTGCAGATTCTGATGAAAACAGCCCCTATTGTGCCTTTCATGCTAAGCTAGCATTTCAACCAATATCTGAAAGACGTCGGATAAGAGTGTAATATTCTCGATTGAATCTCATATTCTATGCTTTCTGCGCTTCGTTATTAAATTTTAATTATCGAATTATTATGAGAAAGAAATTTGATGGAGCTTTTAATGAATGAAAAAGTTTCTTCATAAAACTATTCAATGAAACTGTATCTTTTGCTGCTATTGCGCAGCTATGTGTTGTAAAGTTATATTTCTGTTTATTTTCAAGATTCTCTTTAATTTCGTTGTATTGCTTAAAAACTATCCATAGCAATATCTTTGAATAATACAGTTTCTCAATTTCTCATGTTTTTATTCTTCGTATATTTAATAGAGTAATGCAGTATTATAAAAATGATTTACCGCTTTACAACCTGAATGAGATTCATTAATATCTCTCTCGTTTTAAACCCTCTTATAGTTGAATCAATCAAAATCTTTCGTTTGGGCGTCATGAGCGAGATGAGAGCTGTGGAGAGTAAAAACACTTAAAGAAGAGCATGCCTCTTATAAATGCTTTCAAGTGCCAAGGGCTTCAAGGGGTGTCGCAACATTGGGAGCTGGTAAAGTGTATGATGATGCCAGCGTGCTCTTTTATGAAGCATAAAGATAGGGAGTGCTTCATGGATTTATCGTTATACCCTCCACGGATGCCGTCGCAAAATAAGCTTGGGAGCGGCTGAGAGATGTTTCTTTAAAACAAGCCTGTGAATATATGAAATCCAATGGCGTTCTGTTTTGTGTGAGGAATGTGCCCCCATTAAAGAACGCGATAAACAAAAGCGTGAAGCAATACGTAGAATGTAAAATAATATCTTTGTAGTTTTTTATAAAAAATTATAAATAAGGGAATATATAATTCAAGGCTCTTACGCAATATATGAAAACAATAAATTATAAGTATAAATAAATATTAAACCTAGAACGACCACAATAACATCACTTTCCTTTTCCCGACACAAAACGGCGCAACCAAA
>NZ_JBHIMK010000378.1:0-1102 GCF_042194085.1 Bartonella sp. MU70NMGDW | reverse complement strand
AACGCAAAGCCAATTGTGTTAAGGTTGATGCTTCGCAAAGTGTTTTATAAAAAGTAGGCACATCTCTCCAATCCATGGCTGGTAAATTTTGTGTTTTATGACGTTGTTTACCTAAGAGCGCGCGTGCTTTTTCTGTTGCTTGTAAATCAACATTCAAACCCTAATGCAGCCGCATGTTTGAGATGAATATTTAAGGTGGTTTACTGCTTTATCGGGTATGTCATCTTTTATATGCTAAATAGGGGAGGAAGTATTGTATATATTTTCTAGAGAGTCATTTCTAAAAACGGTAGGATCTTTTAGTTTTGAAAAAAATATAAAAGCGAAAAAGGTGGAAATGAGCTCCCATTTTTATCATCATCTTATTAATTCAGTTTTAAAATTTTCATAAATCTCTATGGTAGTATCTTTTAAATAATGAAGATTATGTGTCTTACGCTTTTGTTTATCCCGTTGGGATTATGCCTTTCATATAAAAAGAATGTTCTAAAGACAAATATACTTGTGTTGCCAATTTATGCACTTTTGTTAAAGAGATATCTTTCAATGTGTATAAGCCCATTTTACGACGGCACCTCTTAAATGGTATAAAACGTAAAAGTTTCTGTGAGACATATAAAGTCTTATAGTGCCACGCCATTTGTATACTTATGAAGATACAAAGAGGCGTATTATACACCTGCTTCCATGGATAGACTTTGATTATGGGAGTTCATCAGAGGTATTTTTTCTTTCTAAATTATTTTTATTTACATGGTTTTTTCTATTCATGATTTGCAAGCAAATGATTTTGATTGTTTCAACCATAAAAATAGATTTGAAAAGAAAGAATCTTACGTTATTCGAGTTTGCTATATTATCATTATAAATCAACATATTGCTTTATATTTCATTGTATGTTGAAAGTTGGATGTGGCAATGCTCTCAAAAAGTATAGATCTCTTTTAGAAGAAAACATTGTGGGTGATAATTTTTAAAATTGCTCCTCATAGAGACTTGTGAGAGTGTTTCATCCATCTCATGACAACCAAACCACACATGAAAAAAGTAATGGTCGGTAATATTAGGTAGTAAGATGGAGAAACTTTTGCAGGAAGAAAAG
>NZ_JBHIMK010000377.1:0-1105 GCF_042194085.1 Bartonella sp. MU70NMGDW | reverse complement strand
TGGAGCTTATTTTAGAAAGAGCTTTAGAAAATGATGTCGATATGGATCGTCTCAAGCGTCTTCTTGAATTGCGAGAAAAAGAAATAAAACGATAAGAGCGCCAAAACTTTGTCTCCGATCTTTCCGTTAAGCAAATCGAATATCAAAAGATTGAAAAAACTGCTAAGAATAACCATACAAACAGCAAATACGCTACGCTTGATCGGTACATTGATGCTGTAAAGAAGGGGCTTGCACAATACAACTTTGCTTTGTTTGCTCGTATTAAAAGTCAAACAGCAACAGAAGTTACCATAGAAATAACTCTGTCTCATCCTTCAGGCAATCAAATCTCAACAGATAGAACATTTCCAATTGAGACAGTATAGGCTCTAAAAATAGTATACAATCAGTTGGTTCCACACTTACCTACGCACGGAGATACCTGTTAGGCATGCTTCTTAATGTAGCAAGCAAAGAGGATGATACAGATGGTCAAACGCAAACCAAAGAAGGCGATACAAATAATCAAAAAGTTTCCTCTAAACAGATAAAGAAAATCGAAGAATTAGTTAAAGAAACAGGGACAAATGAAAGTAATCTTCTCTATTTTGCAGAAGCAGAAAAACTAACAGATATGTCTTGTGAAAAAGCAGAATTGGTTTTGGGGCATTTGGAAAGAAGGAAAAATATTCAAAAAGAAAGCGCTCTACAATCGCTCCCACCACAAGAGCAACAAACGGCGGTGTGAGATGGAGCAACGAACAGCAGAATGGTTTCAAGCGCGCTTAGGTAAAGTCACCGCATCAAACATTTACAGCGTACTCAGTAAGACAGCAAAAGGTTTGCCTACAAGCAAATATGAAGACTACAAAACGAAACTCATGATAGAACGCTTAATATAGGAAATAAGCCAATCTTGTACAACACCTGCTATGCAATGGGGCATTGAACATGAAGAGAATGCCTTGAGAGAATATTAATTCATTTATGACGCAGAAGTCACAAGATGCGGGTTTATCCCACACCCAAAAATGAAAATGGCGGGGGCAAGTCCTGATGGGTTCATTGGAGAGGACGGTTTAATCGAAGTCAAATGTCCACAATCAACAACTCATCTTCGTTT
>NZ_JBHIMK010000376.1:0-1108 GCF_042194085.1 Bartonella sp. MU70NMGDW | reverse complement strand
GAACGTATTTTGGTCGATATATGGGCCCCTGAACGATATGTGTCGCGCATCCATAAAGGAGATGAGGTAACGGCAACGTTAATCGCGCAGCCAGATAGATCTTTTGTTGGTCATATTTATGCGATTGATAATATCGTTGATCCAGAAAGTCGTACACTTCATGCTCAGGTTGAAATCAATAATGAAAAAGATACGCTCATGTCTGGTATGTCCTTTTCTGTTGCCTTTCAATTTCATGGTGGTTCTTTTCCTGTCGTTAATCCTCTCGCGGTTCAATGGAACAGTAAGGGGTCATTCGTTTGGCGTGTGAGAGAAGGAAAAGTAGAGTCTATTCCCGTATCAATTATTCAGCATAAAGCGGATCAGGTTTTTGTGAAAGCTCCCCTAGAAAATGGTGATCAAGTTGTCATTCAAGGGGTGCAAATGCTTTATCCAGGAAGTAAAGTAACTATTGATGATCCAAAGTCTCATCAACAGCAATTATCAGTAGGTTATGGAACGGATATACAATGAGCCAAGAATTGAGCACAAAACAGCCTACGCCAAAGGTGGAGCAAGGTGGTCTCATTGCCTTATTTATTCGCAGACCGGTTTTTACTCTTGTTTTGAATGCTATGATCATCATTGCAGGGTTTGCAGCATGGTTAAATGTTGATGTAAGAGAATTACCCGATGTTGATACTCCCGTAATAACGATTGTGACGATGTTTTCTGGTGCGTCGGCAGAAACAATCGATCGTGAAGTTACAAAAGTTATAGAAGATGCTGTTTCTCGTGTTTCAGGTGTTAAGACGATTTCTTCAACGTCTTCTTTTGGACGCTCCCGTGTGCAGATTAATTTTAATGTCGGTGTTGATTTGAATGTTGCGGCATCTGATATTCGTGATGCTCTCTCCCGTATTACCTATTCTTTACCGAAAGATGTGGATTCGCCTTTGATTATTAAAGCAGATTCGAATGCTGCTGCCATGATGTATTTGGTTGTGACGTCACCAACAATGAGTGTTGATGATTTAACCACGATTGTAAACGATCAGATTGTTGATGCAATTTCTGCTGTTGATGGTGTTGGTGATGTACAGGTTGATAGTGCTCGCACAAAGATTTT
>NZ_JBHIMK010000375.1:0-1108 GCF_042194085.1 Bartonella sp. MU70NMGDW | reverse complement strand
GAACGTATTTTGGTCGATATATGGGCCCCTGAACGATATGTGTCGCGCATCCATAAAGGAGATGAGGTAACGGCAACATTAACTGCGCAGCCAGATAAATCTTTTGTTGGCCATATTTATGCGATTGATAATATTGTTGATCCAGAAAGTCGCACGCTTCATGCTCAGGTTGAAATCAATAATGAAAAAGATACGCTCATGTCTGGTATGTCCTTTTCTGTTGTATTGCAATTTCATGGTGGTTCTTTTCCTGTCGTTAATCCTCTTGCGGTTCAATGGAATAGTAAAGGGTCATTCGTTTGGCGTGTGAGAGAAGGAAAAGTAGAGTCTATTCCCGTATCAATTATTCAGCATAAAGCGGATGAGGTTTTCGTGAAAGCTCCCCTAGAAAAGGGTGATCAAGTTGTCATTCAAGGGGTGCAAATGCTTTATCCAGGAAGTAAAGTAACTATTGATGACCCAAAGTCCCATCAACAGCAATTATCAGCGGTTTATGGAACGGATATACAATGAGCCAAGAATTAAGCACAAAACAGCCTATGTCAAAGGTGGAGCAAGGTGGTCTCATTGCCTTATTTATTCGCAGACCGGTTTTTACTTTTGTTTTAAATGCTATGATCATCATTGCAGGATTTGCAGCATGGTTGAATGTTGATGTAAGAGAATTACCCGATGTTGATACTCCAGTAACAACGATTGTGACGATGTTTTCTGGTGCATCAGCAGAAACCATTGATCGTGAAGTAACAAAAATTATAGAAGATGCGGTTTCTCGTGTTTCAGGTGTTAAGACAATTTCTTCAACATCTTCTTTTGGACGCTCTCGTGTGCAAATCAATTTTAATGTCGGTGTTGATTTGAATGTAGCGGCATCTGATATTCGTGATGCTCTGTCTCGTATTGCTTATTCTTTACCAAAAAATGCAGATACCCCTCTGATCATTAAAGCAGATTCGAATGCTGCTGCTATGATGTATTTGGTTGTGACGTCACCAACAATGAGCATTGATGATTTAACAACGATTGTAAATGATCAGATTGTTGATGCAATTTCTGCTGTTGATGGTGTTGGTGATGTACAGGTTGATAGTGCTCGCACAAAGATTTT
>NZ_JBHIMK010000374.1:0-1109 GCF_042194085.1 Bartonella sp. MU70NMGDW | reverse complement strand
ATTCTCAGATGCTGTTTTGAGATCACTTGTTACAGTCGTAACATTTTTATTTGTTTCAAAAAGCTGGGAACCATTTACTGCTTCATTTGAAGTTTCTGTGAGCGCGCCATCCTTTATACCTGTAAGGGTACGCTTTTCATTTTTGTTGTTGGCAATATCAATTTTATCACCATCTGTTTCTTTTCCAATACTGATGTGTCTCGTTTCTGCATCCTGTTTAACGAAGCTACTGGCTGCTACTTGTTCTTTGACATCTTTTAATTGCGAAAAATTCACCGCATCAGGTTCTTTAGTACCAGCAGCTACACCAGAAAGAGTCCGAGACGCACCATTCTTGTTGGCAATGTTGATTTCACCACCTTCTACCGCAGCTCCAATAGTGAGACGATGTGTTGTCTTATCTTGCTGAACAAAGCTCTCACTTTCCACTTTAGTAATCACATTGTTAACCTGTTCAGTCAATTTATTCTGAACAGTCGTGAGAGCCGTATTAACACCCTCAAACGCATCAGCTACATTCTGATAAGTCTCACTTTTTTCCTCTCCATCAGTATCGAAAGTTTTAATCTTAAAAGTAGGACCTTCTGAGTTTCCATTTCCAAAGTCAGCACCACCACCAAGATAATTAGCTAGATTGGTACCCAGTGTATACAGCTGTCCACCATTCACGGCTTCTTCTGAGTTGCTTGTTAAGTCACCTGGTCCAAGATTTTTAATTTTACCTGATCTTCTGTCTTCCCCCTCTCCGTGCATAGCACTAAAGGCTTTATCAGTTTTGCTCCACAATAAGGCATCGCCTTGAAATTCTTTATTAATATCGTTTAATTTGTCATTAAAATTATTAACAACAGTATTCAGATGTTTGTTTACATTTATGAAGTTCGTATCAATTCCTGCAAAAGCAGAGCCTACATCGGTATAGTCTTTTGAACCATCTTCTTTACCATCAGCTGTGAAGTTTTTAACCTTGAATGTAGGAGCGGTCCACGCGCCATCTTTATAATTAGCACCACCACCAAAATATTTGGCTACATTCTCAGATGCTGTTTTGAGATCACTTGTTACAGTCGTAACATTTTTATTTGTTTCAAAAAGCTGGGAACCATTTA
>NZ_JBHIMK010000373.1:0-1116 GCF_042194085.1 Bartonella sp. MU70NMGDW | reverse complement strand
AAAAGGACTTTAAAGAAAGAAAATCATACAAGCCTTATCGCCTAGACTTGATTATCTTTCTCTTGTAGTTCTTCTATGGGCTCTACGGGTGCGTCTGTTTCTGTCATTTCAGTAGATGAGAGCTGTTTTGTGCTTTCCTCAACAACGGGAGGAGAGAAGACTCCATCCTTATAAGTCCAGCCGATCTGCGCTTCACTTGAGGCGATTGCCTCACCATCAAAGGCATGAACATAATCTTCTGACGCTACGATAATATTTGTTACCACACCATTTTCAACAACTGCATATTCCATGAAGTGCTCCTATATAAAAAATCTCAACAACACTGCTCCATTACCGCCATTTCCTCCTTTACCAACACCACCATCTTCTCCTGGGAAATAACCACCACCACCACCTCCTCCTTGTCCACTGCCTTTGCAGCCTTTACCACCTCTGCCACCTTTATGGCTCTCTCCGCCATAACCGCCGTTACCATTATTAGCACCAGCACCCCCACCGCCGCCGCCGCCAAAAAAAGAATTTCCACCATGACCACTACCACCGTTGCCGCCATTCCCACCAGCGTAAATAAAAGAACTACCTCTATAACCATTAGAACTAGCATCGCCCCCAAAACTACCATTGAAACTTGATACGCCGCCGCTGCCACCACCACCACCTCCTCCTCCTGGCCCCCCATATGCTGTAATAATTCCTTCAATGCGTGTATAACCACCACCACCTCCACCGCCTCCCGGAGAAGCGCCTCGTCCACCTCGACCAATTTCAATAATTTTTGCGGATTTTAACTGTGAAGCTTTAATTTTAACATACACACTTTGGCCTCCACTGCCGCCGCCGCCACCGTAGCTGGATTTACCTTTGGCCCCATCTCCCCCACCTCCGCCACCACCCCATGCCCATATTTCAATTTCTGTGTTATCGGTCATACCTTCAGGAAACGGGATAGTGCCACTTTCTGTCATGAGGATTTCAAGGGGGGACGTCGCTTTTCTTAATTTCGTGATTTCATCACGTATTTCTTGAAGAGCAACAAGAGCTTCATTTTTGCTATAAACTTCCGCACCATCAACTTTAAGAGGTCCCTTCAACATGCTTCCGGTTGTGTTTAGA
>NZ_JBHIMK010000372.1:0-1117 GCF_042194085.1 Bartonella sp. MU70NMGDW | reverse complement strand
GATGTTCCAAGCCCTACTTTTACTCTTGTGCAAAGCTATCAACTTCCACAGTTTGAAATTATTCATGCTGATCTTTATCGCCTTTCTATGGAAGAAGAAATTGATGAATTAGGGCTTCATGAAGCTCGTGAGAAAAATATTTTACTTGTTGAATGGCCAGAAAGAAGTACAGCTCTTTTAGAGCTCGCCACTTTTGCACTCACCTTACACTATAAAGAACATGGGCGTCATATAACACTCAGATCAGCAAAACATTCCATTGAACGTTTGCAACAGTCTTTTGCAATTCGTACATTTTAAAAAAAACATCAACATGAGCGTGGACATCATCATTTTTTAATTGATAATACCTCAGTACGTACCTATGAAATTTGAGATGATGAATAACACAAAGAAGTCCCTCATGGAGGCATCAACCATGCAGATGCCACGAAATACTGACTCTTTCATATAACGATGACATAAATTGCAAAAGACAGCCGTTAATTTATAGGAATTCATCAATTTATTTTAGAAAATGTTTTTTGCCTTTCATATTTTCGTTAAAGGCTTCGAAAAAAGTCTTTTGATTCTACAGAATAGTCTAAAGGAATTTTAAATTGAAGTGGTAACCTTTAAAAGAGCATTATATAATCTGTAGGGAATTGCTTGCTTCTTTCTGCTTAAAAATTGTAAACTTCAGAAAGGTAATTTGCAAAGTTCTTGCTTAGTTCTTGCTTAAAATCTCCTTTTATAATTGCTAAGGACTCCAAACAAAAATCTCCTTATTGCTAGCTTGATACTGCCTTTTTATGTGTTGAAAGCACTACCTATCTCAACAATCTTATCCAAAAAGAAAATACCTTTATGAAATTATCATTCACCCAATATTTTTGACGCGCATATAAGGAAAGAATTGCCTATATTTTTCATACAGGGCAATTGAATCATGTATAAAAGTACGAATTCTTAAATTTATCTAACATTTTGATTTTATTGTATTTTCATTACAATATATTGCAAAAAAGAATGTTTTAAAAAAGTCAAAAGGAGAGACAAAACTTCTCTCCTTTATAGTGATTATATGTGGAATTAACTAAGCCCATCTTTTATCCATTCAGAAAGACGTCCTTTAGAG
>NZ_JBHIMK010000371.1:0-1119 GCF_042194085.1 Bartonella sp. MU70NMGDW | reverse complement strand
TTAATTGAGCAGTTAGCTCTTTTGCCTAAACCGCCATGTATTCTTCATATTTTTGGTTCCAACACGCATGATCAAATAATCCTCGATTGCGCGCACAAAAACAAGGTTGATTTTATCCCCATTCAATTAGGACAAAAAACAACCCCAAAAAGTTCACAATGGCTGACCCATCAGGAGATAAGCCAACAGGTACTGGATGCCATAAAAAACCATATGAATAAACAAAACTTATGACCAACACCTATGGCTTTGCAAAGGAACAGTGCCCCTTCAATCTCTATCCATACCCGAACACCCTCTTGAATAGCCCATACTCTCTTACATCATAGGCTTTGAGAACGAACAATCCCCCTCCCTTACGCCTCTAAATAACATGCCTATATCAACAGCTCCAGAACCAAACGGTTTCTATCCCTTCTCACACGGACTTACCCCCTCTGACAACCATCACAGCCCTTGACCAACCACACACCCTATTACAGTTTCACGTTTTTACGATTTTACAAATTCACAGAAAACAACAAACTTCCGATAAACCGCCCCATTAAAGCCTATACAAGCCTATTACAAACCTATCACCAGCCTATTCATTGCCATCAGCCCTTTTCCCCCAACGCCCTCCATGACCCCAATTCCCCATTCCCCCATTCCAATTTTGACGCATTGCACAATCCAACCTTTACGCCTCCATTGACACCTCTTCTCCCCATATCCTCCCCACAACCATCACGGCTCTTCACCAACCACACATCCGCGCCTTTACAGTTCCACGTTTTTACGATTTTGCAAATTCACAGAAAAAAAGCAAACTGCCGATAAACAGCCCCATTGAAACCTATCACCAGCCTATTACTTGCCACCAGCCCTTTTCAAAAAGGAGAGCAGCGTAAAATGAGAAAAACAATCGATGCCCTCTCCCCAAGCCGTGAAGCAATGGCACGTTCTAAAACTTATGCCTCCCCCATGACACGAGCACTACATGCGCTTTTTCAGCGCTGCGTTTAATTGTTTGGTAACCTTGTAATACGAGATCAAACGCTTGATAAAAGAAATATACAGTGCCACAATGGGTATTGTTAAGAACAAATCAAAAATACCCCCCAGCAGAATGATCAAAAT
>NZ_JBHIMK010000370.1:0-1136 GCF_042194085.1 Bartonella sp. MU70NMGDW | reverse complement strand
AAATTTCTCTAAACAACAACTCACTATCCTCCACTATCATCATCTGACAACAACACTATTGCTAATCTCGTAGCTGAATGAATATAACTACATTGGAGACAAAAGAGCTATATTCCTCTCTTCTCCCGTTTAATATTTTTATTCAATTATTGCTTAAAAAATTAATATTCTACTGTTGATGATCACTTGTGCAAAGCTTTTTTTATTTTCTGGCGCTTTTTATCATTTTCAAAACGTAACATCAAATCTCGCTCTTGTTTTGTCGAATTGGTTACACCAAAAGTATCATTATCCATAACCTGCTGATACCCTGCTACCATTAAATTGACTAAAAATGAATCACTTCGCGGCGTTGATGAAAAATAGATTCCCTTTGAATCTTGTAATTTGTACCGATAACCTGCTTTAGTCATGCACTCATAAACTGCTGCAAAATCACTTGCACGCGAATCCATATTTTCAGAAGAAGCGTAGATTGGTTTCCAGCCACATTTTGACAATGCCTGTTGGACCATAGACTTACTGACACTGGGCTTTTCCCATAATTCTAACGTCGATGGGGGAGGTTTGCTAATACACCCAGCAGAGCTTAATAAAATTATAGCACTCAATAATTTCAATGTTTTTTTCATTTCCCCCTCCTTCAATATTTATAATAGAAAGACTGACAAGTCTGCTAATATTCGCTCACACGCAAGATAACTCTTGTTAGCATATAGATATTGAAGAAACAATCCACCCCCCCCATGCAAAAACAAAAATGTAAGGATTTTTGATTACAGCAGCCTCAATACTTAAGGTTGACATTCAGGTTGTCCTTTATGCTCTTCACAATGAGGACTATTCAAACGCCTCTCTACACTTCGCTGAGGAATAACTGCATCAGGCTGACAAATTGGGAGATTTTCATATTTCTCACACCACTTCATTCTTCCCAATTTATCTTGAAAACCTGCTTGTATCATGCATGCATTCACAGACTCCTCAGCATTAAATTTCTCATCCATACTTTTTTCTGTATCAAGACGACCATCAAAATGCTGCATGCCACATTCTAATAGAGCTTTTTTGATCTCAAGCTGATCTGCGCCGGGCTTTTCCCATGCATCTACAGCTGTTCGAGAAGGCTGTTCTTC
>NZ_JBHIMK010000037.1:0-17581 GCF_042194085.1 Bartonella sp. MU70NMGDW | reverse complement strand
CCACAAGATAGCCACTACCTCTTTCAGCATTTCTGTGATCTCATTATGAATTATAAAAAAATATCTTAAAATAAAATATCTCACTTTCTAGCTTCTCTCCTTTAAATTATATCATCTTCCCATACACAACTATATTATTTGTATACCTACAACTTATTGAATAAGTGTTATTATTTATCATTTTGCAACTAAGATGAGAGCACTGAATAACTTGAATTTTTCTCATGACCTCTCCTCTTAGAATTGTATTCATCAAAATCATTGGCTTCCCCCTAAGCAAGATAAGTGTGTCGATAAAAACCATTTTTAAAAAGAGTAAAGCACCTAACCGTACCAAGAACTCAGAGCTATCGGAACATTAGAAACTAGCAAAGTGAATGATTGGTGCTGCATCTTTTATATACGTAAAGTAAGTAGTGTACAGCAGATCTTATACCATTGACAGTGACTTTTACCTTATATTCTTTATTGGCACTATCATGAAATTGGCGCAAACACATTGAAAGCTATTCCTTCAAATAAGGATTAGATTCACAATACAATTTTAAGCATTCTATTTTGCATGAGAAACATAATTCCTATTAAAGAATAAAAAACTAAAGTGTGAGACCATGTAACAAATCTCTACTTTTTAAAAGATATTACCGTAGATGGTTTTGAAAGCTGTAAAGCCGAATAAAAAAGTGATGGCAAAACAGGAAACGGTTTTTCAATTTTACAACTTTATATTCTTCCAAAATGAGTTTTTTTCGATTCCAGAAGTGAGGCAAACAAATATATGCTATATGTAATATTTTACTTCCAACTTGCCATATAAAATTTGGAATTGTTCGCACAGTACTGATACATCTAACGCAGATACGTTTTAAGCTTTGTTTTCAATATGCTGCTGCATTAGCACTGGATATTAATTTGCAAGCAACAAAAAAAATACGGACTCTACTATACAAACAATATCACAAAAAACTTTTTGCCTATAAAATGGTACATTTTGTTTATCTTGTGTATTCTTTAGCAAAGTAGTACGTACCAGCTCCCCTCAACAAATTAACGTACCCGCAAGACAAAAATAACTGTCGCAACGACAAGAAGAAAAAAGCCTCCAACAAAAGGAGCACCAGAAAAATAAAACTGTGCATTTTTATCTGTAAAACATTCAAAAAGAAACACATAAAAAACAGAACCAAATATTAAACTTAACGAAATAACAGATGTCATCGCTCCTTGCAGTTCTCCTTGTACATTTGTTGGCACCTGCGCTGAAGCAATAGCGCGTATAGGTGCATGAACAAGATATTCAAGCATTGTACACATACAAACCATATAAACCATCCACCCCTGCGTTGCGAATGTATAGCCTAGCATAGCAACGGAGGCAAACAAAAGCCCCACTATAACAATATGCCAATCACTCCATCGTTTAGAAAAATAAGGCAAAATGAGAGCGACTACAATAAATTGGCCTATCCCAAAAACACTATAGGAGAGCCCAATAGAAAAAGAACTCCAATCATAGCGTTCTTTTGCAATGAAAGCCCAAATACTTAACCATACAGATTCCGCAAACCAATAAAGAAAAAAGACCAATAACACCCAAAGAACCATCGGATATTGTTTCAGGTGCCAAAAAGCACCTAAGGGATTTGCCCGCTTAATATCAAAAAAGCGCCTATTCCACAGAGAAAGAGTTTCTGGAAGCATAAGCCAAGCAAAAATAAAATTAATGAGTGAAAAACCAGCAGCAAAATAAAACGGTATACGCGGACCAAACTGACCTAAAAAACCACCAATAAACGATCCTAAAATAAACCCCAATGCGGATGCAACGCCTAACAGACCAAAATTGCGTGTACGGGTTTTATCATCGGATATATCCGCAAGATAAGCTGTACAAGTTGCAAAACTAGCACCACTCATCCCTGACAAAAGACGCCCGATAAATAACATAGAATAACTCCATGCTATGGCACATATGAGATTATCAAGAGCAAAGCAGATAATAGAGAGCAGCAAAATAGGACGACGACCATAACGATCAGAGAGATTGCCAATAACAGGAGCAAACAAAAACTGCATCACTGAATAAGCTGCAAGTAATTTTCCTCTTTCTACAAAAGATGTACTGACATCTTTTCCAGTTAATTGAGAAAAATATTCAGGCAAAACAGGACAAATAATCGCAATGCCAAGAATATCTAACAATAAAGTGATGAACACTAAAACGAGCCCACGCTGAACAAAATTCGGATTGAGCATTTGGTCTTGCATAACATACACACTATTTTACGCATACAATTACTCCCCCGCTATCTTTTTACTCCCTTTTCCTTTTAAAAGTATTCTATACCATATACTTGTCATATATAAAATAATAGCAAAGTAAAAATTTAAGTAAGAGTCAAGATAAAAATATAAAATTACGTTTTAATTAGTATATCATTGTCAAAGCATAAAAATATTTTTTTGCATTATACGAATAAAATATTTGTGCGACCAACTCATAAACAAAATTTCATGAAACACAGAGCATTTCCAATAGTTTTAGAGACATTATGATGAATTTTATCAGACATCATTTCCCCTTCTCATACCACCGTTTTCAGGAATCTCAATTCCATTTGATACGTTAGATATCCTATAGCAATTGAAACCTTTTAAAAGATAAGTATATTATAGAGAAATATTCTTTAATTCTATAATCTTAGAAACTATTCATATCGCTTGCAATTTGTGTAACCTTAAAAACCATGATTATATCTTTATATTCATTGATGCTCTTAATGATTATATGCTACTGTTAAATCTAATAATGATCGTGATACGCATTTAAAAAATAGCACTTTTAGAAATAGTTAGTCATGAATTGTTAATGCAAAAATGGTGTATAGAATGCGAAAAATATCTCTATTAGTTCTCATTTTAATATTGGTAACAGGATATGATGTTCAGGATTCTGATTCACAAGAGAGTATTTTAGGAAATAAAATAAAAACACAACAAACAAACAACATAAAACTAGATCCTTATACTCTAAATAAACTAAATGCTCTTCTCAAAAAACGTTCAGAAACAAATTATCAGGAAAAAGGGACACTAATTGACTTTCTTTCTGAAGCTTTTTTAGGGACACCTTACCAAGCAAATATGTTACATGGCTCAGAAAAGACACCAGAAAAACTGATTATTGATTTTAGAGGCTTAGATTGCTTCACTTATCTGGATTATGTTGAAGCATTACGCAAATCAACATCCCAAACAGAATTCATAAATAACGTCATAAAAACGCGTTATATTAACGGTAATATTCATTTTTTAAATCGCAAACATTTTTTTACAGACTGGGCTTATAGAGAATATAAACTCGCCACTGATATTACCGCTGAAATAAGTCCCCATGCGGTAAAAATAGAAAAATATCTCAACAAAAAAGCTAATGGTGAAAACTATCTACCTGGGTTGCCAGTTGTGAAACGCACGATAACGTATATCCCAAGTAACTTTATTAATGAGGAGGTTGTAGGTCGTTTACAGTCTGGTGATTTTATTGGTATTTATACGAAACTTGCTGGATTGGATGTAACACATGTGGGCTTCTTTATCATGACAGATAAAGGGCCAATGTTAAGAAATGCTTCTTCACGAAAAGAAAACGAAAAAGTCGTTGATTCTCCTTTTATGGATTATGTTGCAAAAACACCAGGAATCATTGTTTTAAGAGCTCTTTAATAACATCATAGTGATATGAAATATCTTCTCTATTCTTAAAATATATACTGTAGTTATTCAGGTAAACATCTAACTTCGTTCAAGCTATACGGATACAATATATTTTTACAGTTTTTAGAGAAAAAGTCGTTTTGATCTAACTTTGTTTACAGGTATGTAAAAAATCACGGATTTGTGATCACTTTTACTGGTTGAACAATAAAGACAGGCAAAACTCTATTTTAGTATCACGCTTTCCTTTTATATTCTCAACCAAGAATTATCTATAGATTATCACTAATCTGATCTTTACGAATATAGCGCAAAAGACATAGATAAACGTTTGTAAAAATAAGTAAAAGTAACGCCAGATATGTTTTTTTTATCTCATAAAGTATTTTATAAAAATTCGATCTATCTCTCTAATTTATTGCGTATAAATTTTTGACCTTATAGCATTATTTTCCTCATAAAGTCTTTGCGTTTTCTTGTTGTCTATACATTAAAATAACCCTGATGTAGCAGCATATTTATGATTAGAATGCACCAGTACTGTACGCGTCATTGTAAAATTTTTGATGCTAGATTGAAATGAAAATATGAAGGCATCAATTAAAAACCAGTATCTATCTTTAGCATCATTCTTTAATGTGTCCCCTATCCTTCATGCAATAAAGAACATTTAAAACAGAACACATTTTATCGGTAAAACAACACATTTATTAGCAACAATAATGATGATTAATCTATGATCACAAACTTTAAAATTCTACTCATAACTTTTATATAAAATTTATCATTAAACTTATGACGAAAGCTTCATTCCTCCTCGCCCTAAGAAACGAAACATCTACTCCTGACAGTCTGTAAACAATCCGTTCTCTTAAGTGAATTTAAGCGGCTAACCATTTCATGAGATTCACTTACACAAGGATACACCAGCAAGCCCTATTTTGAATATTTACTCCACACTCTAAAAACACTTAATAGATCAAATTTTATATACCCAACCTTAAATAACAGTGTTTTAACGAAATAGAATAAATCTTGCCTTAAATACTCTGTTTAACCTTTTATAATTGATTAATGCAAAAATTAAATCAACGAAAGAGATTCACTGTATTTTCGAGAGGTATGAATCGCCCCATCATAAAAAATAGTCCCCATAACATAGCAGACAATTTGAAAAAATCTTTTTATATAAAAGGGATCACCGTTGTACCGGGAGGCAATTTTGCCTCATCTTCAGGCTCGACATGAATAGAAATACGTACATTATCAAATTCTTGTTGAAGAACACCTTCGATTTTATCACAAATTTTATGTGCTTCTCCTACCTGCATTATAGCAGGCACAACCAAATGAAACTCTATAAAAGTAACCCTCCCAGCAACACGCGTCCGTAAATCATGGACCTCAAGCGCACCCGATGCATTTGCAGAAATCAGCTCCCGAATCCGCATGCTTTCATTCAATTCAACGCCAACGTCCATTAATCCCTGAACAGCATTTCTAATCACCTTCCAGCCCTGTAAGAGAATATTAACGGCAACGATTATCGCTAAAATTGGATCTAAAATTCCCCATCCCCCGATAAAACCAGCAATCAGACCAATTAAAATTGCAAGCGAAGTAAAAACATCCGTTATAAAATGCACTCCATCCGCTTTAAGAGCCGGTGAGCGATGGTGTTTTCCCTGCCAAATAAGAACCATTCCCCACATACAATTTATGACAGTTGCAATAAGATGAATAACAAGCCATACTCCAGGCTTCTGCAATAATTGAACGGTAGAAAGAGCTATCCATGCTTCTCTTAAAATAACAATTGCCGCAATAATAATGAGTATCCCTTCAAGAATGGCGGAAAAATATTCTGCTTTATGATGCCCAAAGGGATGATCCTGATCCGCTGGCTTCATACTCACTTTAACAGCCCACCATGCTGCAAATGACGCAAGAATATTAACTATTGATTCCAATGCATCAGAATAAAGTGCAACCGAATCTGTGATGTGATATGCCCAATATTTCAAAGCAAAAACAATACACGCAATAAAAATAGAGTATAAAGTTAAGCTTTGTATATTGATTTTTACATCCATGAACCTCATCCTTTTCTTCACGAAATAAGGGATTAATATTTTCAACCATATAATTATACTTTTGGCATATCGACAATATTTCCTCAATATTACAGAAGCTTCAGCATACAATAAACGCTTCAAGCTCACATTATTATCGTAAAAACTGCTCAGTTACACGAACAGAATCAATAAAGGAAGAAGAGAGGAACAGAATAAACAAAGAGCTTTCCCAAAAGCAATCAAACACATCACCTTCATTACTAATCGTTTTCTGAATAACTTAAAGCCATCTCACATCTCATAAACAAAAAACTTGTTTTTACTCAAATATACCATGATCATGCATTATTTTTCAGTCTTATAATGTGCATCATAAGCCATCTTTGCAACTTAGAAAAAATATCTTAGCACTCTACTGTAACCTCAGAGGTCAACCGCATTTTAAAATATGATTTACTAAAAAATTGAGATATAAAAAAGAAGAACAATGATTACCCTCAAAAAAAGAATCTGGGCATTGGGGACCCAGATTCTTTTCCCTTAGAAATTAAGGGCATACAGAACTTGGGAAATAGCGGGGACCCAAGACACTGCACCTGATACGAGAAAAAATATATGATTCCGTATCAGTATTTTTATACTATACCTATGGTTGCATATTGTCAACACAAATTCTACCATAAGTTTTAAAATAATGTTTTTTTCTCTCTTTGTTAAAATAAAATAAATTCTAACATCTGGAAATCATAAGAAAAAAGCACTAAAAATCTCTCATGCATTTGAATATCATAACAATCAATGAAACCGATGATCCACGCCTAAAAGCCTATCATAATATCCGTGAAAAAGATCTTGTTGGACGGCAACATCAATTTATTGCTGAAGGCAAAGTAACATTGTCCGCATTACTGCACTCGAAAGAGTTTTCTGCCATCTCACTGCTCATCGTAGAAAACCGTCTCTCTGGACTTCTACCGCTTTTAGAAAAAACACAGCCTCTATGTCCCATTTATTGCGTTCCACAAAAAGTCATGGATAATATCACCGGCTTCCATGTTCATCGTGGTGTCTTGGGTATTGGTAAACGCAAAATACTGCCATCCTTACAAAGTTTTCTACAACATCTTCCAGAAAAAGCTTTGATTCTTGTTTTATGTGGTATCTCGAATCACGATAATATGGGATCAATTTTTCGTAATGCAGCAGCCTTTGCCAGTAATGGTATTATTGTCGACAAAACCTCATGCGATCCACTTTATCGTAAATCAATAAGAGTTTCTGCCGGCGCTGCTTTAAAAGTACCCTATACGCAAAACGCTGATATAAATGACATTATAGCTGCTCTAAACGATGAAAACTTTCATTTTTATGCACTCTCCCCTTCTGCTTCACACACTCTCAAGCAAGCCAACAAAACTAAAAGAATGGCACTTATTTTTGGAACAGAAGGCGATGGCTTACCACCCCATATACTACAACAATCAAAAACCTTACGTATTCCCATGACTGACGGTTTTGACAGCCTTAATGTTGCCACAGCCTCAGGTATTGCACTTGCCCATTTTACCAACTTTGACCACTAAAGATGATAACACTTTAAGTTGTAAAACATATCCGATGTTGTATGTTATCTATCAGTCCCAATAATGTTGCTGTTCCCTAGCATTTGAAAGCATTAATTAAAAAACATTTTTATATTTTTCTTATCGATGCTTTCCGCACCCTAACCCCGCTCATGACGTGCAGAAGACATAATTTTGATGGATCCAATCATTTAAAAACTTTCAATGATAAAATCTTCCGGAAGTCTCTCATTCAAGTTTAAGTTTAAGGTTAAAATTATCATTATAAATCAACTGACTATTTTTTATGAAGCTGTTATTTTAGTTCAGAGGAAACAGAATCTTTTGTTTCGAGATTGCATAAAACGCGCTTCAACATCATTTCAGTATGGGCCGCACGTTCTGAATGTGTTACAAATCCTCCCCCAAGAATACGCGCCTCATGATCATTTCCATCATAAAGAACGCAAGCTTGCCCTGGTGCAACACCATTTTCACATTCCAATAAATCAACGGAAAAAATACCTTCTTTATAATGTAAGCGCGCAAGATGAGGAGGACGCGTTGAACGCACCTTTACAGCTACCTCAATACCTTGAGAAGGAAAATTATCTAACGACTCATCACCAAGCCAATTCACATCACGTAAAAAAAGCTTATGTGTTTCTAACATTTCACGCGGTCCAACAATAACACGTGCATTTTCCACATCGAGATAAACCACATAAAGCGCTTCACCCGTTGATACTCCAATACCACGACGTTGACCAACCGTATAATTAACAATTCCCGAATGTTTACCTAAGATCTTTCCATCAATATGGACAATAACGCCAGGATTAGCTGCTTCTGGACGCAGTTTTGCGATAACATCTGAATATTTTCCTTGTGGAACAAAACAAATATCCTGACTATCATGCTTATTGGCAACCACAAAGCCCATTTCTGCTGCCATTTCACGAACGCGGGTTTTTGGAAGGTCACCAAGTGGAAAACGCAAATAATCAATCTGTTCTTGTGTCGTTGCGAAGAGAAAATAACTCTGATCACGATCATTATCGAGAGGACGAAAGAGTGCTCGATGCGCTCCGTGGGAACGCGAACGAATATAATGCCCCGTAGCCAAAGCATCTGCCCCCAATTCGCGTGCCGTTGCTAATAAATCAGCAAACTTAACCGTTTGATTACACGCAATACATGGTACTGGTGTCTCTCCATGCGCATAGCTTTCTGCAAAAGGATCAATAACAGCTTCGCGAAAACGCTTTTCATAATCAAGAACATAATGCGGTATTCCTAATGTTTCTGCAACGCGGCGTGCATCCTCAATATCTTGTCCTGCACAACACGCCCCCACCCGATGCGTCGCTGCCCCATGATCATAAAGCTGCAACGTAATGCCAATAACATTATACCCTTCCTTTTTCAAAAGACCTGCAACAACCGATGAATCAACCCCTCCCGACATTGCAACAACAATGCGAGAATCCTCAGGTTGTCCTGGTAAATCAAGACTGTTTAAAAACATGTATTCATTCTCTATTTAATGCTCTGTTTAATGTCTACCCATATGTTAACATTTTGATGTACGCTCTTCAGCACTTTTACACGATTGATTGTCTTTATATTGTTTTTTTATCTTTTCCACAACCATAGGCATTACTTTCTTAAAAGCTGCTGCAAACAAAAAAAGAATGATCGAAATAAGGCATAATGGCAATCGTTTGGGAGAAAACCTTTTTGCTCTTTTTAAAATCTGGTAAAATATTGCAAGAAGCTCTTCTACACACTTCACTTAAGTTTCTTTTTACGTGCTCAATCACTTTATTAATTTTTTCTTTCAGCGCGTTTAGCTCTTTTTTAAATTTCATGCTCTATAAACGAATCAAGTCCTTGACTAAAGGTAGAGGATACGAATGACCAATTTGATAAAAACACAAATGAAATATGTTATTGGGCCAGATGGAAGTCCGCTTACAATTGCCGACCTACCGCCGCAAACAACACGACGCTGGGTGATTCGTCGCAAAGCTGAAGTTGTTGCGGCTGTCAGAGGTGGATTGTTAAGTCTTGACGAAGCGTGCCAACGTTATACTTTGACTGTAGAAGAATTTCTTTCATGGCAAAGTTTGATCGATGAACACGGTTTAGCGGGATTACGAACGACCAAGATTCAAAACTACAGGCATTAAGTTGCCCTTGATGACGATTCGATAACATAAAGAAACTTGTAAAACAGCCAAATTTGATAAAAATTTGGCTGTTTTATACTATACCCAAAAGATAAATCTGAAAGAATAGATTTTTCAATAATTGCTTTTATCATCCAACCATTGAATTAGCCAACCATTGAATTAGATTGAATCAAAATATCCTCACCACCCGCAGCAATCTTCTTTTCCCGTGCTTCCAAAAGCTGTGCACGTTGCAGCTCTGTATTAGCTTCATGGAGAGCAATTTCAGCGTTTGTTTTTTGAAGCTGTAAATCACGAATTGAATTGATCAGATTATCACGTCTTTGCCGCGCTGCACGCGCAAAAGCAGAATAAGCAAAATGGTGAACATCATTGTTTCCAGATTTACGTTCTTCATGAGTAATTTGTGCTTCCAGCTCTAACACCATTCGTTCAAACTCTGCGATCATCATCTCAAGCTGTGCAATTTCACGGCGTTTTCCACGCACTTGAAACATCCTCAATCGCACCATATTTTCTCGTGGCTTCATACTCACTACTCCTTGATTGCGCCAACTCAAAACTCGCATTCACACCCAATAAATATCTTTTAGTTATATGTCTATCCGACAAAAACAGTCTATTGACTTGAAATTATAACAATTTTCGCCTTTCATTAAAGCATCTGAACATACAATCTGCTTTAAAGAGCAATAACTATTTCTTTACTTTTCCCCCCATTATAAAATGAAGAGATTTAAAGCTCAGTAAACAAACACTGAAATTGTAAAAAAGTAATTTATAATGCTCTTTTACAAATTTTTTTAAGTTAAAGTTTATAAAAAAAGCCCTTCTTTTTTTATTATGTTAAAAAAATATGCGATTTTTCTAAAATAATTTTGCAGCCTCTTTCAAAAATAAAAATATTTTGTTAACCACTATCATGGATAGTGGGGAATTTAGTAGTGATTGTTACGCGTACTACTGAAATATTCATAAACACTTTGTTATAAGTGTTTGATTTCATGAATTGTTTTTATAACAGTGGTTTTGCTAACTGATTATAAAATAGAAATGCTCCTTATGATTCGTGAAGGAGCGAAGTGAGGGATCTAAAATGCGCGTATTATTAATTGAAGATGATAGAGCAGTTACTCAAAGCATTGAGTTAATGTTAAAGTCAGCTAACTTTAATGTTTATATCACTGATCTGGGTGAAGAAGGTATCGATTTAGGAAAACTCTATGATTATGATATCATTTTGCTTGATCTGAATTTGCCCGATATGTCAGGGTATGATGTCTTGCGGACTCTAAGGTTGGCAAAAATAAAAACTCCTGTCCTGATCCTTTCTGGTATGAATGCCATTGAAGACAAGGTCCGTGGTTTTGGCTTTGGAGCTGACGACTATATGACAAAGCCTTTTCATAAGGATGAGCTCATTGCACGTATCCATGCAGTTGTTCGTCGCTCTAAAGGACATGCACAATCGGTTATTGTTACCGGTGATCTCACTGTCAACCTTGATGCAAAAACCGTCGAAGTTGCAGGGCGCCCCGTTCATTTAACCGGAAAAGAGTATCAAATGCTAGAGCTTCTCTCTTTACGTAAAGGTACCACCCTTACTAAGGAAATGTTTCTCAATCATCTCTATGGTGGAATGGATGAACCAGAACTAAAGATTATCGATGTTTTTATCTGTAAATTGCGGAAAAAATTGGAAGCAGTCTCTTCTAGTGTAAATTACATTGATACAGTTTGGGGACGCGGTTATGTATTACGTGATCCAGTTGAAGAGAACGTACGAAAAACCGCTTAAGCAGTGAACATGCACTTTGTAAAATCTCGGAGTGTGGCGGGCCGAGATTTTTTCCCAAAATCTGTTCTCTGTTAAAAGTAGAAAACTCGCACACCAAAAATTCTCATATAGAAAGCGCTTAAAGCTTAATAAGTAACTATACAGCATTTACACATATAACTCTATTGCTCATATGTTCAATCGAAGCCACTTTTCCCAACACGGCTTAAGCGCTTCTCTCTTATTCAAAGCTTTTTTACACTTTCTAAAACAATACAATGATCATTTTCATCAATATTTATTTTCATCTCTGTCATCTGAGAAAGTAACATTGTGTAATAAAATTGGATGACATGTGCATCAATAAGCTCTTCTTGAACTTCTCCACGAAATAACGCAAGAAAATGAGGGGGTATACGGAGAGTTTTACCGAAAACCTCAAATCGAAAAGAACGTTTATTTTCTTCTTGCAAAATCATAACAACAATTTCACCACCACGAGAAACTGTTGCGTTTGCAATCAATAATAAATTAAGCAAAAGTTTAACTTCATCTTTTGGTAACAATAAAGAAGAAGCTTGCCATTTTAAAGTTGCTTTTTCTTCTTTCATATATTGTTGAGCAACCTGCTCTGCAGCCCGTGTATCTATTTGTCCTCCACTTGCACCAGCAAAACCAAAAGCCAATCGCGCAAATTGTAGACGTGCAGCAGCACTCGCAACGGATAAACGCACCAATTGTAAAGCATCTTCTTCAGCTCCTCCTTCATCATAAAGCTCCATTGCATTTTGAATAGCCCCCACAGGTGAGATCAAATCATGGCAAATACGACTACAAAGCAAAGCAGCAAGATCCGTAGGATTCAAAGAAATATCTAACGTCATAATGATTGAAAACTCCTAGATTCAAAAAAACAAACTTTATTTTAAAGAAAAACTCTTAATATCTGATGCATAATAGAAAACATTAACAATCGTGCTAAAAAAATTTCAGAAATAAATTCAAGAATTTAAATAACCTTATATCTTATTTTTTATTTGAATAGAATGAAAATTCTAATATTATCTTTTTGTTTATCACTAATAAAAGGAGAAAACTTCATGGCTCTCTCTCTGCTCAAATACTGGTACAAAAATATTATATCTTTAATCTTCCTTTTATTCATCACCATAAACACTGCACATGCTCAACTACAACCAATAGAGCAAAACGAACCCCATTATTCACTCCAAGAAATTATTGATTCTGGGCATCTTTTTTTTGGAAAAACAGCCAGTGGTCTGGCTGTTGCAATTCAAAATATTTTTTCACAATACGGTTATCCCAATGCCTATATTTTAGGAGAAGAAGCTTCTGGTGCCTTTTTTGCTGGATTAACCTATGGTGAAGGAAGAGTTTTTACCAAAAGCTATGGTCAACATAAAGTTTTTTGGCAAGGTCCCTCAGTAGGATGGGATTTTGGCGGCCAAGGCTCCCGTTTAATGATCTTAGTTTACAACCTTAATAGCATAAATAATTTATGGAAACGCTATGGTGGTATTTCAGGTTCGGCCTATTTAATTGCAGGTGTTGGTTTTCATGTCCTCAAATACCATAATACCTTGTTAATCCCAATACGTACAGGGATCGGTGCACGCCTTGGTATCAATATAGGATATTTAAAATTAACACCTAGACCGACATGGAATCCGTTTTAAACGTATTCTTATTTGAAATAGGGGTATTATGCTTATTCAATCGTTTATTTTTTTTATTCTTGGAGTTGCTTTCACTTCTTGGGTACTGGTGCTTTTGTCTCCTTTTATTTGGCGTAAAGCCGTTCATTTTGCGTATAAAGATGTTTGTGCGCAAATGCCATTATCACTCGCGGAAATAGAAGCAAATCACGATTTTCTTCGTGCACAACATGCTGTAGAATTAGCAAACAACCAACAAAAGTACGAATTTTTGCAAAAAAAATACGCCCAACAAAAAGTACAACTGAGCCAAATAACAGAACAATTTTATCGGCTATGCCTCCCCACACAAGACACTCTCACTAAAGAAGCGATAGCAATCAAACAAAATATCGCCACAACTTTCAAAGGAAAGAAAAATGATGCGTGAAAAAATCGCACACTATCAGCAACGTTTACAAAAAATCCAAACTTATCAGCTTGACACGACTGCTAACCATCAATTGCTGGAAGAACTCCGTGAAGAAACAAAAGAACTTGCAGCAACATTGGCAGCTCAAATAGCGCTACAAGAGGGAAACACATCACCCATCAATACATTGATTCAAAAATCAAAAAGCAAAAATGACCTCGCATCACGTATTCGCAAAAAAATCACTTGTCTCTCCCAAAACCCCGTTAAATAAGTTATCTTTTAAAACACCTTGAATGAAGAGTAAAATCAACAAAGGTTCATTATAACTTTCATAACCCAAATCCTTTTTATTAAACGTGACTTTCTTGCTAAGCTAAAGGACAAAGTTTCTTAACCCATACCGTTCTGTTAAAAAGCATCTTCTTGTCTAGCAGATTCCACTTGCTAATCATATCACCGCCCTAAAGGACAACATTTCATAGGTCCTAGAAAGCAAATAATACCAAAAACATTGGTCACACACTCTAACAAAAGGTACCTTCTAAGATGAGTCAACAATAGAGCTTTGACCATAATTTTAAGGATAAAAATACGCTCTCAAAAGTGATAAAAATCTCTTATTTTTTGGATAATCATATCCTGATCCGTTTGTGTCAAGTAAGGATGCATTGGTAAACTTAAAACACACTCTCCTAAAGATTCTGAAACAGAAAGGGAATCTTTTACATAAGGAAAGTGTTTATAAGCTGGCTGTTGATGTAAAGGAGTTTTATAATAAATCATTGTAGGGATAGAATTTTTTTGTAAAAAATCTTTTAATTTATCACGTTCTTTTACCTTAATCGTATATTGTGCATAAGCAGAACGAATATTTTCTCCTATTTCTGGAACTGTAACAACATCTCTTAAGCCATTGGAATAGCGTTGAGCAATTTCTACACGCTTTTCCATTTCATCTTCAAAGATCGCAAACTTTTCTAGTAAAATTGCAGCCTGAATGCTATCTAGGCGCGAATTCATACCAATACGTACATTGTCATATTGCGTTTCACCTTTACCATGAAACAAAATAGAGCGTAAAAGTTCTGCAAAATGATCATCATTGGTCATCATAGCGCCTCCATCGCCATAACATCCTAATGGTTTTGCAGGATAAAAACTTGTAGCAGCCACATCACCAAAAGCACCGCACATAGTATTACCGCTTCTTCCACCCATAGATTGAGCAGCATCTTCAATTACAAAAAGATTTTCCTTTGCTGCCACTTGAGCAATTTGCACATAGTCAGCAGAAAGACCAAATAAATCAACGGCAATAATAGCCTTTGGCCTTAGACGTCCCTCTTTTTTTACCATTTCGATAGCGTGAGAAAGTTTTTCAACATCAATATTGAATGTATCAGGTAAAACATCAACAAAAACAGGCTTAGCCCCCACCAAAGCAACCACTTCAGCCGTTGCTGAAAATGTAAAACTAGGACAAAACACAGCATCCCCTGGACCAATATTTTTAGCCATAAGAGGCATCTTCAAAGCATCTGTTCCATTAGCACATGCAATCACATGTTTAACACCAAGATATTCTGCCAATTTCTCTTCAAATTCTGTTACTTCTGGCCCCAAAATATACTTACCACTAGTGACAACATGTGCAATTGCAGAATTAATTTTATCTTCAATACGCGCACGCTGCGCCCCAAGGTCGATGAATTGCATATTAACTCCATTGATCATCACAAGAATGCAAAAGCGCTACCTATCTCTTTTATCTATCATAATTGACACCAGCAGCTGTTAAAATCCGTAAAACCGCAATAGCATCATCACCATTTGTACGAGGTGATTGACGCGTTTCAATACAATGAAGAAAGTGCCGTAATTCGCAAGTAAGCGGCAAATCTTCACAAACATCAATATAATTCAGCTCATCCATGCTAAAAGCCCACTCTTGATTTTCTTTCCAAACGGCAAAATGGTGCATTGCCAATTTACGGCTCCACGGTTCCATATCATCAAAAACGAGCATAGCCTTTGTTCCAACAACAGTTAAACGTCTCTCACGATAAGAACTCAAGCGTGAAGTAAAAAGATGACTACGCACACCATTTGGAAAAGTCATATGAATATGAGAAAAATCAGAAATCTGATCAACGACAGCAGCCCCCTCACCGCGAATTTCGGAAGGTTCACATCCTGTCAACGCCAAAATCATTGAGAGATCATGAGGCGCAAGATCCCATAAAGCATCGCTGTGTGTGTGAAATTTTCCAAAGCCTAATCTATGAGAATAAATATATCGCACATCTCCCACTTCTCCGTTTTTCACCAATTCACACATTTTTTCAAAAGCCGGATGAAAACGTAAAATATGGCCTACCATAAAAACTCGCTCATAAGCCTCAGCCTCCTGAACTTGGCGTTTAGCATCAGAAACATTCAAGGCTATTGGTTTTTCCACTAAAACATCTTTACCATTTTTAACAGCACGGAGCACATTTTGCGTATGCAATTGTGGCGGCAATGCTAATACCAGCGCATCAATATCTCGATGCGTAAAAAGATCATCTGGTGTAACAAGCTCTACACCATACATCGTTGCAAAACTAGCAGCACGATCATTATCAATATCAGAGACTGCTGCCAAAGCCCCGAGAGAATGGAGTGTTCGTATATGATTTTCACCCCAATGACCGCATCCTAAAACCGCTACACGTGGCACCATTTTCATGCCTTACCCTACTTTATCATATAAAATTACACTTTTACATATCGAGGATAAAATAGAATGACAAGAGAAAAGCTTAAAAACGATGCTTGACATCTTACTATTCTACCCCTTATATCCGCAAAAGATGTAATTCTTTACAATTATGATTGCTTATTTTGGCGGAGTAGCTCAGTAGGTTAGAGCAGAGGAATCATAATCCTTGTGTCGGGGGTTCAAATCCCTCCTCCGCTACCATTACTTTTTTTGTTGTTGTAGCTTGCCAGCGGGTTTTGTATATTTTGCCACTAGGTTTTGTACCAATTTATTTTTTTTCAAAGATGTAGCTTGCCAGCGGGTTTTGTATATTTTGCCACTAGGTTTTGTACCAATTTATTTTTTTTCAAAGAGTTTTAAAGTGGTTCTCAAAGGATCTTCAAAGACCTTTCAAAGATCATTTAAAGCCTCTTTTTCTTTTCTGCTCAAAATCACAATTTGAGATGATCAATCAAATTGACTGATAATTTTTCTGTATCCTAAGCACATTATTCAGAACATCATTAAAAAGAAAAGCGTTTAAGGAATTCGGTCAACTTGACCAAATTGCTCTTCAGTCTGCAATTGTGCAATGTTTGCACCATTGCTCCTTTGAGGAATTGGGTAAACATTACCCTATTGCTGTACTCATGCAATTGGATCAACTTGATCCTATTTCTCGTTTTAGCAATTGGGACAAGTTGTCCCTATTCCTCTAAATGCCCTTCATCACCAATCAAAGGGTAAACATTACCCTTTGATTTTCTGTCACTCAGAGGTTTCCTTTTCTCTTGTTTTGTTTCCCTTGTCCGGTGTTTCTAGTGTGATTTCTGTGGTGTATCCGCTTTGTTTCTCATAGCAGTGGGTGACGGTCGCGGCTTTCCATAGACCATTGATTTCGCCTCGAAACCCTTGCAATAAAAGAGGTTGATCCGCCATGATTTCTGGTCGCCCCTCAAGGGTCAAAGAACCACTGCCCACAGCACGACACAACCTGTCCGACTCGGAAGCAGCAGCAGCTCGTGCTTCCTCCTCACAAGTGTAACAAGTCCGCAAACGCCGCACGGGACCGCTAACCCCTGTCTGATGCTTAATGTGGCATTGCTGCCCTTTTGAGCGATCAAAATAAGAAGCTTCAATGGTGCCATATTGCGTACGTGGCTCTAGGGTAAATTCCCAGTTGGAACAGTCGTGTTTATGGATGTCGAGTGCTGGTAAATTGTCACCGCTTAAAAATAAAAACTTATTGTCCTTGATTAAAAAACGTGCCCGCATACGGTCAGCAAGGCGGGTTAAAAAATCAACAGCCGATTGATCTGTACGAATCACATAAGGTAAAGTTTGTTGGGTGAACTGGGGACTGACCTTTGCTTGATAGCCATGGCGTTTAGCGAGTGTCTCAACAATCTCACCAACAGTTTGGT
>NZ_JBHIMK010000369.1:0-1136 GCF_042194085.1 Bartonella sp. MU70NMGDW | reverse complement strand
TCTCCTAAACTTTCAGGTTTTCTAGGTGGTTTTTATGCAGGTTCTAATATTGATCTCGGTGATAACTTTATTTTTGGCATCGATACGGATTTAATGATATCTGGGAAAAAGCACACAAAGACCATTAACATAGGTGCGGCTGATAACACTACAATAGAAAATGCAGTCGTAAGATCCCGCAGATCCGCAAGCCCACAAACATCTCCAAGCCCAGCTCCGCAAGCAGGAACACCGGCACCAGCACCAAAAGCCTCTTCAGAAGGATCTGCGGGTGCAGGAACACCTGCAGCAAGCCCTGCGTCAGGAACAGCTGCTGGTGCAGGAGCTACAGCAGTAGGGACTTCAGCATCAGGATCCGCGTCAGAACAATCTGCTGCAACGCAACCCAGTCAAGCACCAGCTGGATCAGTAAATGCAGTTCAACGAACACAAGCAGGAGCAGCACCATCAAATCAAGCAGCAACAACTGGAAATACTGGCAGTGCTAATACAACAGTAGGAAAAACAGTGACGGTAGAAAGAACATCAGGAGTTTCAAAACCATCATCTGCATCGTCAGTAGCACAACCAACCTCCCCTAAAAGAGTGCAAGCGGCATCGTCCTCATTGGGAAGATCAGATACAGGAGGGGCATCGTTAGGTGGGGTAGGTAGATCACAAGCATCTGTGCAGTCAGCATCGCGATCAGCTACTGTATCAGTAGGGTCCGCACGAGTACAACCTACACTGGTAAAATCTAGCGTAACCGCACCAGCAGTACAGCCAGCAGCAAAAGCGCCTACATCGGTACAATCAGCATCACAACCATCAACAGCAGAAAAAACAGTACCGAGCGCACCACTTGTACTCGCGAGATCAGGATCATCCTCTGAATCAGCAAAAGCTTCCAATGGAACAAGCGGAGCCCAACACGGAGGTCATCATGGCGCTCATGGTGGCGGAAATGCTAATCCGCATGGTGCATCTCACGCAGGTGGGCATGGCTCTGGCGCTCATGCGCATGGTGCTAATCCACATGCTTCTCGTTCTCACGGTGCACAAAGTACACAAGCGGTGGATAAGAACAATTCCAGTGTATATGGTATAGAACAAATGAAAAAGATGGCTTCTGAACTTGGTCTTGATCAAGAGGATGA
>NZ_JBHIMK010000368.1:0-1137 GCF_042194085.1 Bartonella sp. MU70NMGDW | reverse complement strand
AGGTTTTTACGGAAATGGGTGAGGGCGCTATGATGGGTAAATGCCTCAAATTTCTTGCGAGTTGTCAAGGATATCCCGTCAGAGAGCTGCTTGTTTCAGCAAAGGCCAAAACCTTTCGGTGCATTGAGTTTTTTTCCAACAGCTGTTCCTCTATTGAGCACCCCTATCTTCACGCTTTATAAAAGAGACATTTTTCAATGTTTCCCAACCCATTTCATGACGGTGGCTCATGAATGGTATAACGATAAATCCATTGAGCACCCCCTATCTTTATGCTTTATAAAGGAGCAAGATAAAGGAGCAAGCTGGTACCATTATTTTTGCCAGCTTGTGGGGTGTTGAGACAGCTCTCTCCACAATGTTGTGACAGTCCTTGGCGCTTGAGGTGGTTCATTAGAGGTGTTTTTAGTCCTTATCTTATACAATTTCTATCCACACATTCATTCCGCTTATAATGTGCAAGTCAGTGATTTTGATTGATGCAACATGGGACAGATTTAAAAGGAGAAAATCTTACGGTATTCAGAATTCTCATTCAATATGGATAACGCTAGATGATCATTATAAATCAATACATCATCTCATTGAGACAAGAGCTACCTACAGAATGTATCAATAATGATAACATTGTAAAGCGTAACTACTATGAATTCATTAATCTTTTATATTTCGATTGAAATTATGCCTATTAATACCGATTTTTTGAGCTCATTCTGTTTGGTTAATAGCTAATAGATTGTCAAAATCAAGATGCGAAGCTAGAATGAAAAACACTTTAAGATCATATCCATTTAAATCACTTTCTGCCAGTATAGCCATTGGGTGTTGAGCCATGACTATCCACTTCTTTCCAAAACCGGATATTCCTTTCCAAAGCCCCATTCCTTTCCAAAGCCGTTGTGCCTTTTAAGTACAATATAAGCAACATAAGCAACAAAACCACCCATAGCATAAATGCGGACCAGAGCCTAAAATGAACGCTGTGGGTAATTGTTATCGGTCATCATCGGGGTGTTTGCACCCCGATCTTTTGACAGAAAGATTTGTTTTAAGACGTTTGCATCTTTTTTAGTGGGTTGTTTATTGGGGAGCAATCATCTTTTTGGGATCAACTAATCGGTCATAATCCTCTATAGA
>NZ_JBHIMK010000367.1:0-1138 GCF_042194085.1 Bartonella sp. MU70NMGDW | reverse complement strand
AGTGAAAAGATACAGGCACTAAAAGCAGATGTTCAATCACGCGACGAGGAAGTTGAAAGACTAACACAAGAGCTTAAACAGCGTGATGAAGCAGTAAAAGCGCCGCCTCATAAGAATAAGAAGAGTAAGAAGAAGGGTAAGTGAGGAGATAGAGATGAATGCAGGATCGTATACTGGTTTAATAGTATCTATAGCGGTAAATATTCAATTAGCTATTCAACTTTATCTATTTTATAGAGAATTACAAATAGTTAAAAAGGAAATAACGAAGAAAAATGAAAAAATATGGAGGCAAGAAGAGGAAATCCAAAGATTATCTTATCCTAGCATGTTCTCTTCATCAAAAGATAGAAAAAAATCTGGCCAAAACTTAGTTTGAACTACTCTTTCTGGGTGATTTGATGAAGTGTGTTCAATTATAAAGATTGGTACAGTTTCGATATTTGGTTTGAGGTGGCGAACTGTGAGAAAAAATACTCTTTCTTCATCTTCCTTTAGATTAAAATAATTGCATATATCTTGCGATTTTAAGTCTGCTGTAAAAGGATTTTTAAAACTCATATATTTCTCGTTTTCGAGGATTAAAGATAGCGGATATTTTCCTAGAAAAGCACCTTCAACAAATGCAAATGGACTTTCATCAGGTATACAAAAATTATTCATTTTTATTGAATGTTTTGTAGGATTTTTTATGATTACTTTTATGTCAATAAGGAAATCTTTACCGCTCTTATGTGCGCATGGTTCTCCTTTTATAATAGCCTCTAGATTTGGACCTAAGTCTCGTCTCTCTTTTTCTTCCCATAAGATGGATAGATGTTCTTTTGCTGTTTCAGATTGTTTTTGTAATTGTCTTAGTTGTTTATTGAAATTTATAAGATCTATTTTTCGATTTCTACAACCTAACCATATTCCAAAAAATGAGATGAAAGTTGGTACTATTAATGAAATAATATCAATCACATCTTTATCTATTTGCATACTTCTTACACCCTTCTTTCCTTCATTTTCGGAAAAAAACACTTCTATAAAACACGTTTTGTATGGAGAGGCGCGGTGAATAACACGATTCTTTGTTTTGATCTAGGTACCAAAACGGGGTGGGCGATACGTGGTGCAAGTGGTGACATGTTCAGTG
>NZ_JBHIMK010000366.1:0-1139 GCF_042194085.1 Bartonella sp. MU70NMGDW | reverse complement strand
TATGAAACCTTAAGCCCTAAACGCATCCCAATGGAAAAACTGATCGATTTACAACACCAAGAATTGATAGAAATGGTAGATAACCAACGCTTAAAAGCAACAACCAAAGGACGTATTGTTCTTGATCACATCATCAGCCAACTCGCAAACTAAAGTTTTTATAACAACATACTGCTTTTAATCATAATTATCATTTTTCATAGCAAAGGCGAGATTAGAATATCGTGAGATTCTCTTATTTCAAAACTATTGATAGTAAATTAGTTACCGACATTTGCTTACACCTTAAAAATAGAGAAGCGTGTGGATAAAAACTATAAAAAAGGAGTAAAAGGCCTTTTATGAACACTCTTAAGTACTAAAAGCTATTGCAATATTTTGAGCTAGAAAGTGTATGGTGATTTAACTTTCTTTTTCATAAACGTAAAGATGGTGAGGCACTATAGATTTTATAAACTTCATGGAAAATTTTATATTACAATATTCATAAAAACAAATACGTGAATGCATAACACGATAATGTATTTTTCTTTATGAAATCGTGGACCATTAAAAGAACCAGAGAATAAGCATGCAACCATGCATCAATCTCTGATTATTTAAAAAGATATTGCTCTAGATACTTTTGAAAACCGTAAAGCCGAATAAAAAAAGAGAGTAAAAAAGCACGCTGATTTTCATCTTTATACCTTTATATTTTCCTCAATGAGATTGTATGTCTGTTTCAGAGATTATAAAAAATAGATATACGCAATACTTTTATCCTATTCTGGCATGTAAAAGCGGTTATCGCAAAAAGTACTGAACCAATATTTATTTGAGATACGCAGCTGTATGATTAGTGTTTTTTTATAGGTAACAGCAACATCATGAGCTTTATTACACAAATAATGCACTCAAATGGCAAATATACCAGATATGAATCGAGATTGCTTTGTTAGCGAGCGAAACGACATTAATCCCATATGATTTTACTTGTATGCGTACACGCTTATGAGCGTCTGTACGCGTCCTTTAAGGTTATTTTATTAAAAAATTGAGAATAATACTAGGCCAATCCTTGGCTAAAGAAGTCAACGTGATGCTACAAAAGAATTTCTGTGTATCTTTATCATAACCAATATTAAAGCTGATTAAAT
>NZ_JBHIMK010000365.1:0-1141 GCF_042194085.1 Bartonella sp. MU70NMGDW | reverse complement strand
CCCGCAGTAGCTTCAACCTCTACACGCATTGCCTGAATAACTGTATTTGGCTCCTGCACTACTATAGCAGCAGGCAACATGAAAGGATTACCCTCCCCATTCTTTTCTTTAACAGGTACCGTGAACTTATATACTTTATCACTAATTGTATGCTTTGAACCATCACTGCATTTATAAGGCAATTTGTTTTCGTCACATAACAGTGATACAAATGAATGAGAATGCGCCTCAATATTTATATTTAACAAAAGAGAAAAAATAGCTGCTGTAAAAACACACGAACACAAGTGATTGTTAGATACCTTGGTTATCATTGTTTTTCAAAACTTTCTTTTTTTCAACAAAAATAAAAAATGCTGACAAAAAAATAAACCATAAAATTAAACACAATAAGAATAAAACAAACAAAGTTGTTTTATTTTTTCTGATGAATGACATCATTTCATAATATGTTTTGTATTTTATGTAAAGAAAGAACAAAAAGTTTAAAAATAACATTTAGGATGACAATCTCTTTAAAGAGTGCATCTCAAAAACCGCTGAAAACTGCAATACAAAATGCCAAAAAACTAATCTCAAAAAAACGTGAAAAATACGAATTTTAAAGAGATATAATATTCAATTTATCTCACCACCAAAAAATAAAAATATAACAAAATGAGAATAATTTTAAGATTTAAACGATCAAAACGTTTTAATAAAAATACGACGTAATGAGATATAGTATACGAAATCTATAACAGCATCATTTCTTCAACTACAACAAAAAAACAAGAAATTGCACACTAATGTATAAGCTAATGTACACAATTTCTATATTAAAAATGCTAGATATCTAACAAAGAAATTTGAATAAATAAAAAACTTCTCCTAATACCCTATCATCAATGATTTGAATTAATAAATGTAATATTTTAGATCTTTTGATAAAATCTAAAATACAGTAAAACACTCACCATCTTGAAATTAAAAATCACCAAAATAAAATTTTATCACAATCAGTTCTATGAAAGCTATCTGTTTATTATCGTTAAAGCAGATATTCTAGCAAAGCTATTATTTGCCATTCTTTATATTGAATAAATTTCTCTAAACAACAACTCACTATCCTCCACTATCATCATCTGACAACAACACTATT
>NZ_JBHIMK010000364.1:0-1148 GCF_042194085.1 Bartonella sp. MU70NMGDW | reverse complement strand
AATCGTTTAGGGGCCTCGATAAAGCTTGATGGGCAGAGGGCAACCGTTTATGGAACAGAGAATTTGCAAGGGGCTCCTGTCATGGCGACGGATTTGCGCGCTTCTGTTTCTCTTGTGATTGCAGCTTTGGCGGCAAAGGGAGAAACAATCGTCAATCGTGTCTATCATCTTGATCGTGGATTTGAGAGATTAGAGGAAAAATTAGTCCGTTGTGGCGCAAAAATCCAACGCATCACAGTGTAACTCCGTTCGTGTGTTATCCTTCTGGCGGAACGCTTTCCTCTATAGCGCTGTAGTCACCAACCTATACGAGTAAGTAAGCTCATAAAATATAACTTTTCATAACGAGAGTTGTCCAGTATGACACGTAGTGAATTGTGGTCAACTTTTGCTTAATAAAGTTGGTTGTGGAATATTATTCAGCTGCTTTATTAAATATTTATTATGTATCTTCTGTGTGATTATTATTTATGTAGACTTCAATAAGACGATGACTCCCCCATTATTTTCATTAAGTTTATCAGCTAAAGACTAAAAACGATCTCTTGCTATTGGTTCAAGTGCAAGTGTTAATTGTGCTGTTTTTAAACTACGCCGTTTACGTTCACTACCCTGTTTCGATTCTACACTATGACGCGTTGACGTGTCATAAAATCATTTTTTTGTTTTATCATATCTAAATATTGTTCATTTACTTTTTGTGCTTTTGTAAACGGTTGTAAATTTTAAAAATTTAGCAATGAAACCGCTGTTTTTTTGTCATGCTACCTTATCCTTCTTTGTTTTCCTTCCGCTATAAAGGATGCATATTCTTGACTTAAGGGCTGTTTTGTAAAAAGTTCGGATTCTGTTGGTGTGTGGGGGGGTGACCTACTCCTGACCATTCATGTAGTCCACTTTAAAAAGGCTCTACGGGGCAAGTCATGTCCATTTATTACATACTCTAAAAACACTTAAATATGTGAAGTTTTACATGCCTTATATCAGGGCTCTGAACAACGATGTTTTACGGCACAACATGATAAACCGCGCTTTTTTTTCAGTGAACACTAATGCGTATTGTTATTGGTTTTTTTTTTCTGTTAAGAAGCATATACAGTGTCGTAAAAGAGTTAAGTAAGAAATTTAAATAGCGCGTGAAGCATCAA
>NZ_JBHIMK010000363.1:0-1149 GCF_042194085.1 Bartonella sp. MU70NMGDW | reverse complement strand
CTTTTTGATCTATTTGACCTTGTAGGTAATTCAAAAAGCCAATCATAGCCTTTGGACTTGAATAGTCGATTTGTGGTATTACTGCTTGCTTTTCCAATTCTTGCCAACGGTCTATAATCCTAGCACGTAATGTCATGCTGTAACCCGAAACTAAAATGAGGCATTCACGTTTAGGAAGGTTGTAACAAGGGAGAGTGCGACCAGTTGAATCTTTGTAAAAACCTACAAATTCACTCAGCCCAAATTTGGGCTCAGTACTTTTAGAGTGCAACTCTTCAAGCATTTGCTTAATATCACGCATAACGTGTTTATGTTGTTTACTACACAATTCTGCAATTTCACGACTAGACATGGTTGGAATTGTTGTGTTTTGAAAATTGCTTTCAGATGTTGTAATAAAATTACGCATGCTTCACTCCGTTCGCTGTGACAACATTGTCATTCTGCTTAATTTGCTGTCTTAGATGTCTTAAGAAATCTTCTAATGTTTCAGGATTTGAATAATCGATTTTTGAATTTGCTTTTTTTTCGCATTTCAGAAAATATTCACGCACTTGTTTACCTTTGAGACCAGGTTCACAAATGGCAATGTGTTTTGCTGTGTCTAAAGTGAGAGCATAATCTTTAAAAGGATTTCCACGTGAGGAGTTTGATAATTCTTTAGTAGAAAGTACAAAGTCGACATCTTCTCTAAAGCTAAGTTCTTTAATACAGTTTGTTATCCACTTTCTAAACTCGGTTTTTACCTCTAAAAAGGTATATAAATCACGAGCGCTAATAGTTTGAACCTTTTGATGCTGAATAATATTGTATTGAGTAGCAAGAAGCTTTTCCATTACAGACCTCATATTGGTGGGATTGAAAGGGGCGTCTTTAAAACGCCCTTAGATTTTAAAGCACATCACATGCACGCAAACGGTGTTGTTGTTCGTAAGTACCGTAAATCTCATCATTATATTTTTCGTCTGCGATCTCGTCTAAAAGTTTATTGTAAACATCACTTTCGCATATAAAATAATGAACCTCACTATCCTCATAGAGACGTTCGATATTTTCTTTTACATATACTTCTGCAATTTCTTCAGAGATATCTTCACAATTATTCTCAGAAGGATTGATGCGAAAGATTTGGATTGCATCATCTGCCTC
>NZ_JBHIMK010000362.1:0-1150 GCF_042194085.1 Bartonella sp. MU70NMGDW | reverse complement strand
CTTTCTTGATCTTATCCTGATAAGTTAACAGAGGCGCCCCTGGAGCCCGTCGATACACCCAATCATGTTTACGCAAGTAATCCGTTAAATCCTTTGGTCGTACTTCAAGCATTTTTGCTGCTTCAATAAGACCGAACAAACCATCAGAGCGTTTTAAGCCTTCCAAAGCTTCTGCTTTTGGTGCTAATTCTGCAATCACATGATCTTTCTGCTCGATTTGGCTTTGTAAGTGATTCAAAACACCAAGCAATGCTTCCGGTTTGGAGTAGTCAACTTGTGATGCAGCTATCTGTGGGGTAGCTGCTTGTTTTGCAAGCTTTTCGCATTCAATGAAGTATAAACGCGCTTCTCTACCTTTCTTATTATTCTCAAGCATAGAAAGTTCTTTAGCTACGCTTAGAATGAGATGATAGTCTTTACGATTGTGACCGCCTCTGCCTTTGCTCGCCAAATTTGGCGATCAAACAAAGTTTTGATTTTCTAATAAATTATATTTTTTGATACGGTCAGTAATCCAATTGGAAAAATCTTTACCTATTTCCAAAAACGCATGTAATTCACGTGCGTTGACTGTTTGAACGATATCACCATTAATCGTAGTTTGATGTATATCAATTAAATACTGTGCCATAACTTGGCTTCTATGTGCTTAAAGGTTTCTTAATGACACTCAATTAAAGAGTGCCGGGTGCTAAGAAACACGGCACATAGCCCGTCGTTACGCCTTTCCCAAAAGGGTATGGTATAGCATAACCACACCCGACAATATCATTATATGCTTGTAGCATACAACGAGTTAAAGTTTTTAATTGGCGGTGAAAAGATTGTTTCAGCAATCTATCCGCTATGTGTTTAAGGTGTTTCTTAGGCAACTGATTCGATTATTCATATTGCTGTAATAATGTCAAGCTACTTCTGATAATTTTTTGATCTCTTTATTGATCTCGTCTATAAGAGGTTCGTAATTGAGAACGCTTTTCGGAACATTACCACCGTAAACCCATGCTTTTACTTGCGCTTTGGTACTAAAATCCGCATTTTCTGGTGTGGTATAATACTGGCCTCCATCAAATTTTTCACACTCTCTTGTACCGTCTTCATATTCGTAGAGGTTGTAAAAATACTCCTCTGCTCCGTCCCCCCAAGGAAC
>NZ_JBHIMK010000361.1:0-1152 GCF_042194085.1 Bartonella sp. MU70NMGDW | reverse complement strand
ATATTCCAATATATTAAAACGCTCCAAGTCTATATCAGAACCGCATTCTAATCTTTATCCTTCTGACTTTTTTAAAATCTTGCCATCTTCTGACGGCTTCATACCGTTCTTTCCATATCCTTCCACACGAAGTTGCCTCTATAAAAGCTCTACAGAGCTTACTCTTATACAACACAGAACACCCCACACATATCACTGTTATTGCACGTTCACCCGCAAAACATCTCTTACATCCCAAACATATCTCACAGCACGGGATCTGTACATGCCATCCCAATATATTAAGCTCTTGTAAATAGAGCCCCTAGACAGCCATAAAATCTCCCGACTTGTTATAGGAGATCTATTGATACCACCCTCTTTACGCTTCATAAAAAATACAAACCGCTCCACCCTATATTTTACCGCCCCCAAGTATTACGATAGCTCTTAAGCCACTTGGGATGATTAGTAAGAGGCATACTTTACGCCTTTCTTAAACACGCACATACCAAACTCATATGGCATGCAAAGAAGTAATTTTAATAGATTTAAAATAAGAAAATTTATGATACTTAGATTTTTCATTCAACAGAGAGAAGGTTAAACGATCATTATAAATCGATATATTAGTAACAATCTCTTCATTCTAAAAAGCATCTTCATAAGAGCATTTTAGATCACAGATAGGAATAAGCTCAAAACGCACACCGCTACAAATACCCCACGTTTTTTATCGCAATCTTTTTTGAAATCATTTCGCTCTCTAAGATCACTTCTTGTTTGATTTTTCCCCAAAAAAGAACGAAAATTTTTAAACTCTAGCGATCTGTAAACAATAACAATCCAGCTTCTTGTCTAACGGGTTCCCCCTGCTCACTTCCGATCACCCCTGCTCAAAGGACAGATTTCATGAGAGTTGTGATTTCCTCCCAACGTCTCAAAGGACAACGATTCCTATCAGCAAAGGTTTGTAAACAATCCTACTTCTCTGGGCAGGTTCCTCTCAGCTTCCCCATTTATATGGTTTACTCACATAAGACTCAACGAACAAGCTCTGCTTAAAGCTATTCATCACTGTCGCTAAAGCCCATGTGTCATCATTTTAGCGACCTTACTACCTATGATGTTTTATCACATGCAACATATTGATTTATAAAGATAAGTATTCTT
>NZ_JBHIMK010000360.1:0-1154 GCF_042194085.1 Bartonella sp. MU70NMGDW | reverse complement strand
CCTAAAGAAGGACGCTTTATCAGTTCTGAATTCCCAATCTTGCGGGAAAACTTGACCAAAATTGATCAAGCCATTGCAGATGTTGAGGAAAAGGTAGAGGGAAAAGCGCCTTCAAAACACACGCACACAATAAGTGATGTTGCAGATCTTGAAGCAGCCTTGAAGGGCAAGATGGCAGCGGATAAAACTTTCACTTTAAAAGATTTAGGTGATATCGAGGGTGCACAAGATGCTGCCAACAATTATGTTCTCTATAAATCAAGCAACAATAACTTCACTTTTGGCAGTGCAATATCATTGTTAGGCGCGCATCAACATAAAACCGAAGATATCGTGGGGCTTGATGATTTTAGAGCCAAGATCAATGAAGATCTCACAAGCTATGGTCGCTTAGCCAGCTCAAATGAATGGCAAAGTTATAATAAATTTACCAGCAAAGTCACTATGAGTGGCAGTTTAGAACTGTTGGGTAATGCATCATTGAACCTCACCCATAATGGTGAAGTGGTGACAAGTCTAAGCACAACGGGAAGCTTTCTTAAAGGACCTTTGAGGGTTGATGGTGATGTTGTTTATACGAAGGCGCAAGTGGATGCAGCCATCTTGGCACAAATAAAGAGTCTTAAAAAAGATTTGACTGATAAAATCACCAATTGGCCGGCTCTTGCTGATGCTGAATTACTCTATACACAGAATGGGAAAATTCAATGGCCAGATTGGGTAACGGATCAAACCAAGGTTGAAATTCAAGCATGGGGTGGTGGTGGCAGTGGTGGTGGATCTGATACTCCAACTTTAGGAGGGGGGGGTGGTGGAGGTGGTTGCACGGTGTGGTATGGTTATAAAGCCAGTTTAAATGGGCATGAGCATATCACAATTGGTAAAGGAGGCGAAGCTGTTGCAAATGTGAGTATGAAAGGCAATTCTGGAGAAACAACAGTGATTGGAAAGAATTTTATCACAGCCACAGGAGGGGGAGGTGGCGGTGGCGCTAAACGTCCGAATCCAGCACTTGGTGGAGTTGGAGGGATTGGCGGAAATTTTGGCTTAGCAACGGATGATCGTCCAGGTCTTGCTAAAGGGGGAAACGGTCATTCTGGGACAAGCGGAATCAATAGTACAATCAGTGGGAGTGGAGGCGATGCTGGGGGAGA
>NZ_JBHIMK010000036.1:0-18485 GCF_042194085.1 Bartonella sp. MU70NMGDW | reverse complement strand
ACAACAGTTTATATCAAAAGCGATACAGGGGATGAAAGTAGTGTAATAAATGCCTCTGATCCTTCCAATATAGGTGGACTTTCACTCATTCAAGTCTCTGGAGAAGCAAAAGAAGACTCTTTCAAACTTGTCAATGGCTATACCACAAGAGGTCGTTTACCTTATAAATATACGCTAACGGCTTATGGACCAGAGTCAAGCCACGGACAAGCCGATGTTGCACAAAATCTGTTTGATGAAAAGAATGAAAATTTCTGGGATTTCCGCTTACATAAAGAAATTCTTGAAACGGATTCTGGTTCTGGTCCAAGTGTGATCGCCCCTGTAGCACAAACGGCCAGTTACTTAGTCATGCCAAATGCTCTCTTCTACAGTGGATTAACAGATATGGCTAAACAAAATGCACTTTTAGCCACAATGAGAACATCTGTCTTAGGAAAAGAAGAGGAAAAACAAACCGGTTTCTTCCTTTACACCTATGGAAGCACAGGAACTTTATCTTCTGAACGCGGACCTCTCAAATATGGTTATGGCGCTGATATCCGCTATGCTGCTCTCCAAGCCGGTGTCACATTAGCAGCAATTGAAGGGCAAAATACCACAACACATTTCGGTCTTGTAGGCACCTATGGGCGACTATCTTTCACTCCAAAAGAGATGCAGGATGCAAGTAAGAGCACATTGGATAAATGGTCACTAACAGCTTATGGCAGCGTGCAGCATGACAGTGGTTTCTATATGGATACACTGTTATCCTATGGGATAATAAAAGGAGATATCGGCAATGCCATCAGAGGAAATACCGCAAAATTGAAAAATGCCAAAATGTTGAGTATCTCCACCACTGTTGGCAAAGAATTTGCAACGGGAATGGAAGGTTTAACCTTCGAGCCACAAGCACAAATTGCTTATCAACATTTGATGTTTAACACCATTGAAGATGCTGATAATTTTACTGTTGATATGAACAATCCTTCTCAATGGTTAATCCGTGTTGGTGGACGTTTGACCAAAACCATTTCCACTGAAAACAGCCGTCCTATGTCTTTCTATGGAAAAGTAAACTTGATCAAAACCTTTGGTGATGATGGCACTATCCAGATTGGCAGAAACTTTGACCTTGATCCTATGGGGCCTGCAATTGAAGGCGGCATTGGCATTAATGCGCAACTGTCTCACAATTTCTCCCTTCATGGTGATGTAAGCTATCAACAAAAGCTTCAGAAAACGGGTATAAGTGGTGCAAGTTTTTCAGGCGGCATACGCTATCAGTTTTAAGGAAAGACTGTAAAAATAAGAGTATTCTTATTCTTTTACGCTTTATAACAAAGAGCAGCACAATAGTGCTGCCTTTTTTATATATTAAAGCCGTCTTTCTCTTTTCAAGGACCTCTCTTCATGTGAAAAATGCAGCGCAGAATATTCTTCTACGAAACTTATTCAATCAGATACAATAAACATAACAAGAATCCTCAACAAATTTATGCGACACATTCAAGAAGAATGCTACGCTTTGTAAAAACACATCAAGCAGTATTCTTTATCTTAAACAGAAAACGCGTTTTAAATCCAAAATGAGGGAACTTTTTTCATTTTTGCTTATTGCTCCCAACTGCGCTTTCCCTCCCCTTTTTCCTTAATGTGGAAAAAATTATAACCGATATTATGTACCTTCAACAAAAATCCACATAAGCTAAAATTCACTTAAAATATTATTGCTGAATATTCATTTTATATTTAGAAAAAATATTTAACTATTAAATAATACGCTAAAAAAGAATTATTATTTAAAATACATTTAAATTGAATATAAATTATATTATCATATACTTTAATTTGACAGTTAAAAATAAACAAAATAGGCTAAATCGGTCATTTTATTGAAAACCATCTATTTTCACTTCTTCTTATGAAGTCGGCGGGAAAATGAATGTTGGGGGCTTTAAAAGGAGTGGACTGATGCCTAAAAAATTTCTTCTATCCTGCACAGCAATTGTGGCAGTTGTGCTGTCTGGTATCCATCTTAATGCAGAAGCTAAAAATCTTGAAATTTCAGAAAGTAAAAAAGAAGTTTCCAACGAAACCTATGAAATTATTCGCGCAAAAAAAGGTGGCCAAATTATCGGCAAGCATTTGACGATAATCGGAAACAAAAAAACAAACACCAATATAAGTACAAATACGCACGCTATAACAGCTGAAGGTTCTAACACTACGATTGAATTACTGGATGGTACAACCATTAAAGGAACTGGTTCTAGCATTTTCTTCGGTCTTGTAGCAAAAGATGATGCTACACTAAAAATGACTGGGGGAACTATTACAGTTTCCAACACTGGCGCTAAATTCTTGAACAGTAAGAATGCTGAAAACAAGCTAAAAGATATAATAATATCAAGTGGCAAAGGCAAAGCACCACTAAATTTTGCAATAGTTGCAGACAAAGACAGTGAAGTCACTTTAGAAAATCTAAAAGTGAGTAAGGCAATGAATAGCGTCGTCGCAAATAATCAGTCTAAGGTCACAATCTCTGGAGGATCATTTGATGCAAAAGGCGCATCAATACATGCTCTAAGCAGCGGCACGATTACTTTAACTAACAATGCTCAAATTACATCATCTGATAACGTTGGTCTCTACGCAGAAGGCTCAAAAGCCAAGATCACAATGACGGGAGGAAATATAACAGGAAAAGATGCCGCATTATCTGCAACCAAAGGTGGCCATATTCAAGTCACAGACGTGTCCTTAAAAATAATAAATAGCCCAACTTTCACTGTCAATGCTTACAATTCTGATACCATAATTGAGTTGCTCGGAAATACAACCATTAGCGGTGATGGAGGTGGACTTTTTGCAAAAGATAATGCTATGATCAAAATGACTGGGGGATCCATTAACGCTTCCTATATTGGTGCTAGCTTCAATAATAGTAAGAACGCTGGAAACAAGCTAAAAGATATAATAATATCAAGTGGCAAGGGCAAAGCACCACTATCCGGTGGTGTATTTGCATACAATGGCAGTCAAGTCACTTTAGAAAATGTAAAAGTGACTAAGGCAATGAATAGCGTTACTGCAAATAATAAATCTGAAATCACGGTATTGGGAGGATCATTTGATGCCACAAAGGCAGCAATATCTGCTTACAATGGCAGTCGCGTAACTCTGACCAACAATGTTCAAGCTACATCATCTCATGGCACTGGACTTCATGCAACAGATTCAGAAACCACAATCGAAATGACGGGAGGAAGCGTAATCACAGAAAAAATGGCGTTGGTTGCAGAAAACGGTGGACATATCAAGGTCACGGATGTTGCGTTAACAGCGACGAATGATAAAATCGGAACAGTTGTCGCCGGCGGTCCGAACAGCATGATTGAATTGCATGGGAATACAACAATTAAGAATGCTGTAGTCGGTCTTCATGCACAAAACAGTGGAATGATAAAAATGATCGGAGGGACCATTACAGCTTCTGAAACCGGTGCTGGTTTCTACAATAGTAAGAGCGATGAAAACAAGCTAGAAAATGTGAAAATATCGAGCAGTAACGATAAAGAGCCTAAAATCACAGGAATAGGTGCCGACAAGGAAAGTAAAGTCACTTTAGAAAATGTAACAGTTACGCAGGCAAAAAGCGGCATAGCTGCGAATAATCATTCTAAAGTAACGGTTTCTGGAGGATCATTTGAGGGGAAAACCTTAGGAGTATACGCTGGAAACGGTAGTAACATTACTTTAACTAGTAGTAAAAAAGGCAATGTGCAAGTTACATCATCATCATCGAATAGCAAAGGACTCTATACAAATGGTTTACATTCTACCATCACAATGACGGGGGGAACAGTAACCGGAGAATTAGCATTAAATGCAGAAAACGGTGGGCATATTAAGGTCACAGATGTTTCTCTAACAACAACAAATGGCAATGGGGGAGGAGCAGGAGTTGATAGCGCTAATAGTATGATTGAATTATATGGAAATACAACGATTAAGAATGCTACTGTCGGGCTTTTGGCAAGTAATGATGGCGTAATTAAAATGATAGGGGGAACCATTACGGCTTCTGCAACTGGTGTTGGCTTCGTGAACAGTAAGAGCACCGAAAACAAACTAGAAAATGTAATAATATCAACCGGTAAAGATAAAAATTCAGGCAACGGAATACGTCTAGAGAAAGAAAGTAGACTCACTTTAAAAAATGTAAAAGTGACTCAAACAGGCAACAGCGTAATTGCAAATAATCGTTCTAACATAACAATCTCTGGAGGATCATTTGATTCAAGCTATGCAACAATATGTGCTCAAAACGGCAGCAGCATCACCTTAACGGACAATGCTCAAATTACGTCATATGATGAAGCAGGACTCTATGCACAAGACTCAAAATCCACGATTATAATGACAACAGGAAGCGTGACAGGAAAATATACAGCCTTAGAAGCAGATATAGGTGGCCATATTACGGTTACAAATGTTGCTTTAAAAGCAACTAATAATGGCAGTGGTGTAGCTGCTGGTGCAGCTTCCTCTGGCTCTAACAGTGTGATTGAATTGCTTGGAAATACAACAATCAGTGACGTTAAAATCGGAATTGATGCGCAAAACGATAGTACAATCAAAATGATCGGAGGAACAATTACTGCTTCCGAATCTGGCGTTCATTTGTTAAAAAATAAGAGTAATAACACACTGAAAGATGTAACGATATTAAATAGTAAGGACAATGCACTACTGATCAACGCAATAATTGCAAGAAGAAGTGCCATTACTTTAGAAAATGTAACCGTTCCGCAAGTAATCAATAGCATAATTTCAGATAATGGTTCTCAAATAACAGTTTCTGGAGGATCATTTAACGCAAAAGGTGCAGCAATATCTGCCATAAACGGCAGTACCATTACTTTAACTGACAATACTCAAATTACATCATCTGACGACGCTGGACTCTATGCAAAAGACTCAAAATCTGTCGTTACCGTAACGGGAGGAACAGTACAAGGTAAAACTACTGCATTATCTGCCCAAAATGGTGGACGTATTAAAGCCACGAATGTTACTCTAATAACAGCAGATAGCAACGGATCCGGTGCGGAAAGCCAAGATGTTGGCAGTTTAGTTGAATTATATGGCCATACAACGATTAAAAATGCTGAGATCGGACTTTCTTCAGAAAATGGCGGGATGATTAAAATGATCGGAGGAACAGTGATTGCCGAAAATAGTGCATTTGTTGTAAATAATAATGGACATATTGATGTGACAGATGTTTCTGCCACAGCAGAAGATAGAGGTATAGCATTTGAAAAATCCAAGAACAATAAAACATCAGAAATCAATTTAACCAATACAAAACTTCACATTAAAAATGGTACTGGAATTAATGCAAATGAATCAATTGGTAAAGTCAATCTCAAAAATTCAGAAATCCGTGCCAATGTTTTATTAGTAACCGAAGCTTCAACGAAAAAAAATGATTTCACTTTTACACTAAACGCCAATCACTCCATCTTAGACGGCAAAGTGAGCACCGAAAAAAAATTCAAAACAATCTTTGATTTGCAAAACAATACGAAATGGACATTGAAAACAAGCACAAATAAAAAAAGCCAGAACGAACAACTGCTTGATATTGCTCAAAGAGTACGTTCTGATATTTCTGTCCTTAGCATCAATGACAGCTCTATTGTTTTTGAAGAGCCAACAGAAGATCATTATCACACGTTGCACATAGGATCTGGCAGACCAAATACTAAAAAAGTCTACAATGCTACAGGAAAAGCAGAAATTCACTTCAATGTCGAATGGAGTGATAGCGCTGCCGTAAACAAACAAAAAGCTGACCATCTTCTGATTCACGGTGATGTTTCGGGAACTACACTGATTTATATCACTGGACATTTAGAAAAGAACAATATTAAAGCAGATACTTCTGCTCTTACCAGTGTACATGGTCTTTCACTCATTCAAGTGTCTGGAAAAGTAAATCAAAACTCTTTCAAACTTGCAAATGGCTATATCACAATAAGTGGTTCACCTTATAAATATATACTGAAAGCTTATGGACCAAAATCAAACCACAGTAAAACAAATACTGAACAAAACCTTTTAGGAGAAAATAAAAATTTTTGGGATTTTCGCTTGCAACCAGTACTGCTTGATAGCGACTCAAAAGTAAAAAACATCGTGCCATAAATACAAACTCTTTGATCATGCCCTGTGCTCTCTTGTATGCTGGATTGACCGATATGGCTAAGCAAAGTGAACTGTTAACCAATATGTGAATATCTGTCTTAGGGAAAGAATAAGACAAACGGAATGGCTTCTTCTTATACGCCTATGGAGAAACAAGAGTTTTATTTTTTGATAAGTAGTGCTCCTAGTAAATATGGTCATAGCAGTGCTCATCTTCGCTATGCTGCTCTACAAGGATCTGTTAACTTTGTCGCGCTAGAAGGGAAAAATATCTACAACACATTTTGGTCTTATAGAAACCTATGGACAACTCTCTTTGCACTCCAAAGAATATGCAAGACAGCAAGTAAGAGCATATTGAATAAATGGTCATTTCACTCACCGCCTATGGCAGTAAACAGCGTGACAGTGGTTTCTATCTTGATACGCTGTTTATCCTATGGGTTCCTAAAGGGAAAGATCACCAATGCCCTCATTAATACAACCGCAAAATTGAAAAATGCAAAAATGTTGGCGATCTCCACAACTGTTAGCAAACAATTTGCAACGGGTATTCAAGGCGTAACATTCGAACCACAGTCACAGATTGCCTATCAACAGTTGATGTTTGATACCATTAAAGATGCTGATAATCTGACCATTGACATGCAAAACCCTTCTCAATGGATGATCCGTGTTGGTGGACGTTTGACAAAAACCATTGCCACTGAAAACAGCTGTCCTATGTCTTTCTATGGAAAAGTAAACTTAATCAAAACCTTTGGTGATGATCAGACATTCCATATTGATAGGTATTATAAACGTGACCCCACGGGAAGTTTCGTTGAAGGTGGGCTTGGTATTAGTGCATAATTGTCCGCTAACCTCTCCCTTCATGGTGATGTCAGCTATCAACAAAAGCTTCAAAAAACTGGTATAAGTGGTGCAAGTTTTTCAGGAGGAATACTCTATCAATTTTAAATCAAGACTGTAAAAATAGCCTATCATTCTATTCAATTAAAAAAAAGGCAGCATATTGCTGCCTTTTTGGTTTATTATAAGCTGTTTTTAAGCGCTTTTTTAAATAGAGAACAGCAAAATATTTGAAGACTGTCATTAACCATTGGATGTTTTTTACAAAAAATTCTTTTTATAAAGAATAAAACTGTAAAAAAGAGAACAACCAAAAACAAAATGATATTGTAAAATAATGAGAAGCTTTTCTAGAAAATACAACGTTACTATCTTTTGTTATTTCTCACAAATTTAATGCTTAAAATCCCAAAATAAAACTTTTGAACATAAAATGATAAGTAAAAATAATGCAATAATATCAAACAAAGAGATGTATGTTATAAGTCATTCGTATATTTCAAAATGGGAGTTCTAATAGGATTTAAAATATTACAGCTCAAACACTGCCCAGAAAATTCATACTGAAAAAATCCTATTATCCCCTTCCCTCTTAACAATGCCGCCAAACATCTCCAGAAACTTCAAAACAAATAAAATTGCATTTTCTCTTCTGTAAAATTGATCATGCTCTTTGCTCTCTATGGACAATAGGCTCTATACTTGCTTCAAAAAACTCCTTTGTATAATCGTGTTGCGCATGTAAATTACGCAATTCATCATTGCTAAGCTCTTCAAGAATAATCCCTTTATGCATAATTCCAACACGTTCACAAATATGTGCAACAACAGCAAGATCATGGGATACCATCAAATAAGTAAGTTTTTTTCTCGCTCGCAACGATTTCAACAAGTTTAAAATTTCAGCCTGTACCGACACATCCAATGCAGATGTTGGCTCATCAAGCAACAAAACCTCTGGTTCAATAATTAAAGCACGTGCAAGAGCAATACGCTGACGCTGTCCTCCAGACAGCTCATGAGGATAACGATAAAGAAATGAAGAATCTAAACCAACGGAATCTAAAGCATCCTCCACCCGCTCTCTTTGATTATCCATCCCATGGATTTTGAGCGATTCAGAAAGAACCGTATGGACCATTTTTCTTGGATGCAGCGAAGCATAAGGATCTTGAAAAACCATTTGAATACAGCGTAAAAAATCCTTACTTCTTTTCTTTTCAACTTCTTGTCCAGCAAAAAGGAACTTTCCACTATAATCTGGAATAAGCCCCACCAATGTATTCAAAATTGTTGATTTTCCACATCCAGATTCACCAATCAAACCATAAGCTTCACCACGCTTAATATGAAAATTAACATTTTTAACAACTGTTACTGCCTTATGTCTATGACCAAAAGTTACAGATAAATTAGAAACATCAATAATATTCTCACAATTTGTCATGAGGAACCTCCTCAACACCATTAACAATCGTAGGATTATGTAACCAATCAGGATCACGCTCAGGAACAGCCAAAACATCAACAGGATTATCAAGCCGTGGCAAACTCGCGAGCAATGCCTTCGTATAAGGATGACAAGCGTGAGACAAATCAGAAGCAGGCAACTCTTCTAACACACGGCCTGCATACATCACCAAAATACGATCACAAAAATCAGCAATCATATTCAAATCATGACTAATGAAAATAAGTCCCGTTCCAGATTTTGTCACAAGTTCATCTAATACAGATAAAACTTGTCGTCTGACCGTAATATCAAGTGCAGATGTTGGCTCATCGGCAATAATTAAATCAGGTTTTGGAATGAGCATCATTGCAATCATCACACGCTGCCCCATCCCCCCTGATATTTCATGAGGAAATAGGCGCATCACATGTTCAGGATCACGAATATGAACAGATTCTAACATAGATATAGTTCGTTCGCGCGCTTCAACTTTTGAAACGCGGTAATGAATACGGTAAGCCTCCATAATCTGCTCACCAATCCGTATTAATGGATTAAGTGAATATTTTGGGTCCTGTAAAATCATTGAAATACGCTTCCCGCGGATTTTTCGCATCTGAGGTTCACTTGCGGTCAATAAATCAACATCCTCAAAGCGCATTTTTTTAGCTTTAACAATGGCTGCTCTTGGACTCAATCTTAGTATTGCGCGCCCAGTCATCGATTTTCCAGATCCCGATTCACCAACAATTCCAATTTTTTCTTTTCCAACAGAAAAACTAACGCCACGCACAACTTCTGAAATGCCGCGCGTTGTAGGAAAAGAAATACGTAAATCTTCTACTTCTAATAATTTATTATCCATTGCGTGGATCCAATACATCACGAAGACCATCACCTAAAAGGTTGAAAGCAAGACTTGCAAATAATATTGCACAGCCTGGTATTGCCGCCAACCACCAATTTGTCATCATAAATTCCCGCCCTGAAGAAAGCATCGCACCCCATTCAGGACTTGGAAGTTGAGCTCCCAACCCTAAAAAACCAAGACCAGCAGCCGTTAAAATAATTCCAGACATATCTAAAGTTAATCGTACAATCACTGAAGGAATACACATGGGCGCAACGTGAAACAAAATTATTCTCCAAGCAGAAGCCCCTTGCAAGCGAACGACAGAAACATAATCAGAAGAACGTATTGTCAAAGTCTCAGCACGTGCTAAACGTGCAATTGGGGGCCATGCTGCAATTGAAATTGCAATAGAAGCATTTTCAATCCCTGGTCCCAATGCAGCTGAAAATGCAAGAGCTAAAATCAAACCTGGAAAAGCAAGAAAAATATCGACAATGCGCATGAGAACAGTATCAACCCATCCGCCCATATAACCAGATACGGTTCCAACAATAAGCCCTATTGGACCTACAATAATGGTTGTAAGAAAAACAACATAAAGAGTAATACGGGAACCAAAAACAAGGCGACTAAAAATGTCACGTCCTAATTCATCTGTCCCAAAATAATGCGCCATAGAGGGTGGCTGCAACCGATGCCCTAGATCATTGCTAAGAAAATCATGCGTAGCAATCCAAGGAGCAAAAAATGCACATATGATAATAATACAAATAATAAGCAGACCAAATACAGCCGAAAAGTTATGAAAAAACTTAACCAGTGCGTGATAAATTCTTTGTATGTTCGCCTGAATTATGGAGCTTGGAACAGGGTCGTTTAACCAACCGCCAAAAAAAGATGATGATTGCGATTTATGATGATTACTTACTGTCATATTCAACGTGTCCTTGGATCAAAAATGCGATAAAGCAAATCAGAAAATAAATTAATGGCGACAAAGATAAATCCTACAAGTAAAGTACATCCTACAACTGCATTCATATCTCCGGCTAAAAGAGCATTTGTCAAGTAATGTCCAAAACCAGGCCAAGCAAAAACTGTCTCCGTTAAAACAGCCCCTTCTAATAAAAAAGCATAAGAAAGCGCAACAACGGTAATAACCTGAACAGCAGCATTCTTAAAGGCATGTCCCCATACCGTTCGCGCCCACGATAACCCCTTTACACGTGCAGTAATGATATATTCCTGATTAAGCTGCTCAATCATAAACCCACGAGTCATACGGCTAATATAAGCCATAGCACCGAAAGCTAAGATCAAAGCAGGCATAATAATGTGACTAAAAACATTACCAAAAGCCTCCCATTGTCCTTGGCTTGCAGTATCCCAAAGGAAAAATCCTGTTTTTGGTTCGAAAGAATATTCATAAAGAAAATCAATACGTCCTGGACCACCAACCCAGCCAAGCTTGGCGTAAAATATTAACAAAGCCATTAAACCGAGCCAAAACGTTGGAGTAGAATAACTTACAAGTGTAAAAACACGAACAACATAATCAATAAATGAATCGCGATACATTGCTGCAAAAACACCAAATGGAATTCCAAGACTTGTGCCAATAACAATAGCAACGGTTGCAAGCTCTAATGTTGCAGGAAATACACGCATAATATCAGCTAGAACAGGACGCCCAGAAGTTAAAGCATCTCCAAAGTCAAATAAAAATACATTATGAAGATACTTCCAATATTGAACAATCAACGGCTTATCAAGACCAAGCTTATAATACATTGCATCATAAGCTTCCTGACTGATATTATCACCAAGAATAGACAGAACTGGATCTAGAGGAAGAAGATGACCAAGAAAAAAAGTGATCGTCACCAACCCAAGCAATGTGATAAAAACTGAAATAAGAAGTTTCAATCCTTTGCATAAAAAATCCCATAAAAATAATCTTTTCTGCTTTTCTGATACAGCTCTTTCAGTCTCTGAAAGTGGCAAAACCATTATAAAAATCCCCTCTGTAGCGACAAAACATAAAGCAAATACCTTTTTTTATATAACAAAACAACCTCTTATTAAGCATGTTCTACAATCCTTCTCTATAACATGCTTCTTTTTATTTTTCTGCTTCATTGTAATAAAGTCTATAACTGTTCCAAATCCATTTTTTGACATCAGGTCCCATACCAACGGTATAATATGTCTGAAATAAATAAACCATAGGACCATGCTCTAGCACATAATGCTGTAAAGTACGATATTGCATGATACGCTTATTGGGGTCTTTCTCAAACAAAGCATCCATCACCATGTTATTAATATTTTCATCATAATACCCAGCGCGCCAAGCCAAATACATATTGTGCTTTTTTGTAAATGTTGGATCAGGATTAAACACGTGATTTAATGAGGCAGGATGTCCATCAGGATCGGCACTCCCCCACCCCATAATAGCAGTATCGTAATTTCCACCACGTACACGGCTCAACAATTGATTTTGTGCCATTTTTTCAATTGTCAGCTCAACACCAATTTTACGTGCATTAGCTTGAATAGACTGTGCAACAGACGACATATAACTAAGGCTTCCAACTAAAAGATTAGCTTTAAAACCGTTCGGATAACCAGCCTCAGTAATCAACTGTTTTGCTTTTTTCAAATCCAACTTAAAAGGCAGCCCTTCTTTTTCATCCAAAGCACCAGGAACACCCAAGGACATATAAGTTGCCCGCGGAATAGCAATCCCCTTCAAAACAGTTTTTCCAAGACCTTCATAATCAACCAAATAACGAAGTGCCAATCTGACCTTTTCGTTTGCAAAAATTGCATTCTTATTATTTAATGATAGATAAATAATCTGGGGGCGCAAAACACGACTAATTTTGACTAGGCCTCCCTTTTTTTCAAGATCTAAAATATCCTCTGAAGAAAGATCACGCGCTATATCCACATCACCTTTTTCCAAAAGAAGTCTTTGACTTGATGAATCTGCTACGTGCTGCACAACAATCTTCTTAATTTTAGGCACATCGCCCCAATAATGCTGTGTAGCCTCTAATACAACTTTATCTCCTGGAGACCAGCTCACCAATTTATAAGGTCCAACACAAGCCGAATGTGTTGCTAAATATTTATTCCCCATATCACCGTTAATACTCTGCGCTTCAATTGTTTTCCGATCAAGCAAAGCAGAAGCATAAGATTGTCCAATAACAGTCAATATGAGCTGAATAGGATAGGGTTTATCTAATTTTAATTGCAAAGTCTTATCATCAAGAGCCTGAATATTTGTTTCAACATTGTTTTTAGTAAACCCATAATCCATTAAAGATTGGGCATAGCTCAATCCTAATTTAATAATCCGCCGCATCGACCATACCAAATCTTGCGCCGTTGCTGTTCTTCCATCATTAAACTTTAAATCATCACGAAGATGAAAAACTATTCTTTTGCCATTATCTAAAACATCCCAAGATTTTGCCATAGCAGGGCGAATTTTTGTAGGATCATGCTCATCATATTGCACTAACGCGCTACAAATATTCGTCAATAACTCACTCGTCACAACTTCAACAGTTTGCGCTGGGTCAAAACTACTCATTGAATCAATATTCCATGCCATCACCAATATATCTTTAGATGAAGCACTAAATGCTGATGTTATAGCCCCATTTAAAAAAGCTGTTATGCCTAATAAAACAGAAAATTTTTTCAACATTTTTTTCCCCATTATATTCTTGTGCCTTTTTCACACATAGTCGTTGTGATTTTGCTCTTTCATCTTTTAAACAGCATAGTATCAAACATCAACTTCATTTAATCAAACTAAGCATCTATAAAATAATTCTCTCATATATCAATCTGCATTCGGGATGCATAGAATCTGTAGCCACAAACAAAGATCTTCTCCAATATAACTTTCTATATTCATCCCTCCTTAATAAACGACCTCCACCATATACAGCACAAATACCCCTCACAGTTTCTTCCTTAAAAAACTGAAGGACTTTTATGTGAAAAAATATTTTCATCATGCTATTATGATCAAACTACTTTTACCTTTGACAACACGAAAAGACACTCTTATTTTTCAATTTTACTATAAAAAATACGCGGTGCACTATTCCAAACCCATTTTTTGACATCCGGTGTCATCGCTATAACGCTATATTGCTGGTAAATAAACGCATAAGGTCCTTTTTGCATAAGTTCACGTTGTAAATCAGCATATATTTGCGCCCGTTTTTGCGGATCTTTTTGAAACAACGCATCTTCAACTTTTTGATTCATCTTGGCATCAAAATATCCATGCTTCCAACTAGGATAGGCAGTGTTTCTAGCCTCAAACCGATTATCTGGATTATAAACAAGACGTGAAGCCATTGTATGAGGATCCGCAGAATCATTATTCCATCCGACAAAAGCCGTATCAAAAGCCCGTGCATTCACTTTTGAAAACAACTGTGTACCTGCCACACGTTCAATTTTAAGACGCACACCCGCCTGCGCAGCACTATCTTGAAGTGACTGAGCAAGTAATAAAGTATAAGAAGTGTTTGACACGAGAAAATTTGCCTCAAATCCGTTCGGATAACCAGCCTCTGCTAAAAGTTGCTTGGCTTTTTGAATATCAAGCTTAAAGGGTTGTCCTTCTTTTTCATCTAAAGCCCCAAAATTGCCAAGAGGAATAAAACTTGCCCGTGGGATACCAATCCCTTTGAGAAGTTTCTCGCCAAGACCTTCATAATCTATAAGATAACGCATCGCCAAGCGCACTTTTTCCTTAGCAAAAATGGGATTCGTCGTATTGAATCCCCAATACATCATGGTTGGCACCAACACTTTTTCAACTTTAACATCTGTTGTTTTTTGCAGATCTGCAAGATCTTCAGGTGTCAAATTACGAGCAACATCAATATCATGTTTTTGCAATAACAAGCGCTGTGTTCCGGGCTCCGCAACATGGCGAATTAAAATCTGCTTTAGTTTAGGTGCTTGTCCCCAATAGTGAGAGCTTGCACGTAACAAAATCACTTCTCCAGGGCGCCAACTTTTTAAATGATAAGGGCCAACGCAAGCAGCATGAGTTTTCAAATACTGATTTCCCAGATCACCGTTTTTTTCATGCTTCATAATCGTCTTACGATCAAGCAAAGCTGTTGCACGACTCGCAACAACATTATTCAGAATGAGCTCTGCTGGATAAGGCTTATCAAATTTCATCACCACTGTTTTCTCATCAACAGCTTGCAAAGCATCATCAACATTTTGTTCTGTAATTCCATATTCATTAAAAATTGCTGCATTAGCCATCTGCAATTTAACAATCCGCTTCATCCCCCAAACAAGATCATTGGCATTGGCTGATCTACCATCGTTAAACTTTAAACCATCACGCAAATGAAAAGTAAGCACTGTAGTATGATCATCACCTGAAACATCCCAATGCGTTGCTAAAGACGGAACTATTTTCGTTGGATCATCTGTCGCAGTACTGACCAAATTATCACAAACATTTCCAATAATTTCACTTGCATAAACATCATTGAGCTGCGCAGGATCAAACGTACTGATTGCATCCAGATTCCAAGCCATCACAAGGGTATCAGCCGGTGTTTTTGCTGAAACCTGTTGTACAACTACTCCCAGTGCCATAAGAGCAGCAACAATAGAGCTGCTACTTTTCAATATTATTTTCTTCAAGTTCATAAACGTTTCCCTTTATTTATTTTTTATTAATTAATGACGCTGAAATAACATGGCAAATTTATAATTATACACATTGAACAAATACATTCTAATCGCCTATACAGAGTCATCTACTTTATAAATTCATTGACTACATCTCAATCAAACCATAGCGAACATGCAATATATGTTTTGCTAACCAGTATCACATTCTTTCATAACCTTTCTTTGCATACGATAACGCCGTATACCAGCCCCATTAATCATCAAAAGGATAAGCCTTTTAGCCTCCAAAATGGTAAGCTTTAAAAAAAAATCATTGCGCAAAAATTTATGAATTCACCACTCTATTACTTTAGGCGGTATTTAAAATAAAATACGCAAACTTCAAAAATTGTCATTCTCCTCAAACACTCAATTTCAAGATGCGGCACATCTTTACTACATGATCAAAACTGCACTAAAACAGCAGAAAGGCATAAGAAAAGATCTTTTCTAAAACTCTACCCCCACAAAAATCTGCTTAATCTTTTGAAAACCAAGTGTCAAAAGTTTTACGTTTTTACCAACAAAACCAAACACGTTAACAAAAATAAAGGAATAATGAGAAGAATCACCCCTTGCAAGCTTTGTCTTTTGAGAGATAAAGATTGCAATAAAAGAATACACACTAAAATGCACTTCTCCATTGATAAAAACAAAATTCATTAGACTACCCCCAAAGACATAATGAATATAGACCCTTCTAAACTTTAGTGTGCATCACTGCTTTACCACGATAAAAATAGAACAGAAAACAACACACTGCAACAAAACTCTTGTTTCCAGCAGAAACATACAGAGCTTCAACTAAGTAATGTAGTGGATACAAGCCTGCGTGAGCTTAATCATTTTCCTAAAAATTGGAGAGCACACGCGGCAAAATCACTCTCTAATAGAAGAAAACTATCAGATAATAAAACCCAACACAAGCAGCTTAAGTCATTTAACTTCAATTTTTCATCACTGCATTTTATTTTTATTCCCTAGGTAAGTACTGAGCAATTGACCTACACATAAATAAACCAACAGTCATACAACCAAAGTAAAATATAACAATGCAACAACATCCCCCCTCTAAAAACCACTTTGCATTCGTCAATAAACACGAATAAAATATTCATTACTTATTATAACGGTCATGTCATTAACAGAAATAAAAACATCTCTTCTGAACCATTTCAAATGCCAAGAACTGTTGCACAACATTGAAAGCTAGTAAAGTGTGTGATGGTGCTGATTTTCTCTTTCATAAGTGTAAAGATAGAGTGCACAATGGATTGACTGTTATACCATTCATGAGCTGCGTCGCAAAATGGGCTTTGGTACACTAGATGTTTCTTTAAAACATACAAGACGTTACCATTATCTCACTTCAGATACATGACAGTTAAGATATCACTCCTTTTTGCATCTGTTTTTTTCATCTTCAAAATTATACCTTTATCGTTTTGAGTGCCAACAACAGTAGGAAATCATTGATATTGTATAGTTCAATTATCTTATACAATGGAGTTGTATAATCTATACATTTATTAAACAATTTAATTATTACCCTATTGATCATTACTCATACAAAAGAACGTTGGCCAATTTATCGACAAAAACATCCTTCAAGATGATCATTAACGATCCCTACGGACTGCATAAAAGCATAACAAATTATGGGACCAATAAATGTCCAGCCACGTTTCTTCAAGTCTTGAGAAAGACGAAGAGAAGCAGGGGTTGTGGGATGAGCCGACAGTGTTTGAAAGTCTATCTTTTCATAACGCTCTGATTGTGGTGGCTGAAAAGACCAAAAATAGCGAGACAAGCTCCCCCACTCTGTTATAATTTCTTGTGCTCTAAGTGCATTATTAAGCACTGATTGAATTTTTCCTTGATGGCGAACAATGTCTTTATTCTGCATTAACATTTTCACCTTTAGCTCATCATAATGAGCAATCTTTTTAAAGTCAAAGTGATCAAATGCAATGCGAAAAAAAGAGCGTTTTTTTAAAATTGTAAACCAAGAAAGCCCCGCTTGGAAACCTTCAAGAGAAATTTTTTCAAACAAACAGGTATCTTCAAAAACAGGTTTTCCCCATTCGTTATCATGATAAGCACAATAAAGTGGATCCGTTCCAGCCCATGCACAACGAACTTTTCCATCCGCTCCCTTAAGAAGACCTTCCGCAAGCATGGCATTAACCGTATTAAAAGAGAGTTCCTTGATCATCGCTTGGCGACTTTATCGGCTTGTGTTTTGAGCGTTTAGCGGAAACAGATTCTTGTGTTGCAACATTGATATCACCATCAAAAAAGCGTAAATTTATGTGCCCCGTTTCAGGAAACTGAGCCAAGCGTTTAATGGGCTTATTCTCTTTCCCCAAAACCAAAACAAAGCCGCGCTCCAAAATATTCTGATAAGAAGTGCTTTTTAAAAGCCTAAATGCAAGCTCCATTCGGGCACGTTTTTTTTCCACACTACGCACAAAAGCACGATGAAGGCGCGCCGTATATTCTTTTGTATTGCGGTGTGCTTTTTCATTATTTAACAAACGTAACGAAAGACGTAAACGAAGAGTATGAAAAGAAAAACGTTTTTTATCGTAGCTTACACAAAGAGCACGCTGTAATCGATTTGAAATTTCATCAAAACCACGCCGTGGTAGAGCGAAAAGTTGGTCGACAGTGGGAAGACCACGTCTGACTGCACGCAACTTTTGTTGATGAAAATCAAAAGAACGTACAAGTCCCTTGCGCAAACGTGCCCCAAGAGACGCAACACACACTTCAAGATCAAGCTTAACGGGAACAGCCTTTTCTGCAGCTCCTGTAGGAGTTGGAGCACGCCAATCAGCGACATAATCAATTAAAGTCCAGTCCGTTTCATGCCCAACAGCAGAAATAACGGGAAGAGCAGAGGCATAAACAGCACGAACAACAGCTTCGTCATTAAACCCCCACAAATCTTCTAAACTTCCCCCTCCCCGTGCAACAATAATAAGATCAGGTTTTGGAATAAGTCCTCCTGGAGCAAGAGCATTAAAACCTTCAACAGCAACAGCTACCTCTCTCCCACTTGTTTCCCCCTGAACACGTACAGGCCAAACCAAAATATGTAACGGAAAACGGTCGGATATACGATGAATAATATCACGAATAACAGCACCTGTTGGTGATGTGACAACGCCTATAATTCGAGGCATATAAGGCAAAGGTTTTTTCTTTGCTTCATCAAATAAGCCTTCTTCCACAAACTTTTTCTTACGATTTTCAAGAAGTGTCATCAAAGCACCAACCCCCGTTGGTTCAAGAGCCTCAATGACAATTTGATATTTCGATGACCCTGGATAAGTTGTAAGTTTACCAACAGCAACCACTTCCATCCCTTCTTCAGGAGGAAAT
>NZ_JBHIMK010000359.1:0-1170 GCF_042194085.1 Bartonella sp. MU70NMGDW | reverse complement strand
ATTATACATTCAAAGTTCAAAAAACAAATTCATTTATTAAAGTAAGAGCTTATATCTGTTGAATAACAAGCACATCCCTTCTTTTTAGGAAAAAACTTTTTCCGTGGATAGGTTTGTATAATACAATAATGGAAATAAAAGGATTGTCACCAGTCATAAACTTTCATGCTCATTTACGCACTTTCTGCTTCACAAAAAATACTTCTCTTAAAATTGGCATACAGTTCATGGTTTTACACAACCAAATAATTAAATATCTCTCGCTTAACACCATTGATTACAAACAACTCTCTCTTGAAATGAGATCTACCTGTTAATCACTTTTATGTTTCAGATAACATATAATATATTGATTTATAACATTAAATTATCGTTTATATATCATAAAAACCTCGAATATCGTGATTTTTTCTCATCATAACCCCTTTCATATTGAATTAATTAAAATCACTTGCTTATACGTCATAAGCGGAGATAGTATGTGGAGGAAGTACATTTTAAGAGAGGATAAATACCTCTTATGCATTTTCTCAAATCGCACGAATTCTTGCAACATTGAGGGCTATAAAATAGTGTTATGGTGTCAGTTTTCTCTTTCATAGGATTACAGAGTAAGCCCTACTCTAAATCCTCTATTCAATTTCACACTTCTATATTTAGTTGATACTAAAGAAAATAAAACTTAACAAAAAAGACCTTTGCATTTTTAACTTAATATGTATGAATATATCTTATTTTCTGAAATGAGAAAATAGTCTCATTTTTGTCAAATACAAAATCATAAAGATGCAAAGCTGTTTTCATTTTTAGCCTATACTTTTAAATTCAGCTTTACAGTTTTCAAAATATATAAAGTAATCTCTATTATTTAAAAGAGGTTACGTATTACTTCATACTTTTGATTATTGCATTCTTTAAGTGGATATGCTCTCATAACAAAATAGAGTACTCTAAAAATACTATTTTCTTTCTCATCTACACGTTTGTTAAAAAAACATCTCTTAAAGCTTGTCACGTCGACCTGATACTGTGTCTATGAATGGTATAAAATCTGTTGGATAACTTCATCTTTCCTTAAATAAAAAGTACAAGCCAAGTACCATCACGCTATTTAGCCTCTAATGTTGCAACATCCCTTGCTATTTGAGAGAATACATAAAAGGCATTTAT
>NZ_JBHIMK010000358.1:0-1171 GCF_042194085.1 Bartonella sp. MU70NMGDW | reverse complement strand
ATCACATATACCATTGATATAACCAAATTAAATGATATCAACCGCCGTAATAGCCCCTTATTCAATACCGGTCTATTTATCGAAGATAAGGAGTTAAATCACTCATGAAACGTACCGTAACATTTATTGTTTTATCTTCTCTATTGATAGTTTTGTTTGTTGTATTAATATCACTTGGATATACTAAAGTGAACGATCTGAATCTGTACAATGAACTTTATCCGTATAGAGAAAATGATATCCTGTAATTTTCCTACCCGTTCTAAAAATACATCTATTGCCTTCATGATGAGTGTATAACTATATCGTATAATGGTACAAAAAGGTATAAGAATCCTCATAAGATCTGGCTATAAAAAAACGGAAGCAGAAAAATTTAAAGAAATATACGAGGCTTATGGAACTCTTAAAAAATCTCAAAAAAGAGCTTTTTATGACCAATTCTGTTATGCAACTTTTGAAAATAATAACTGTAAAGAAAAAGAGCTCGAAAACAGTAAAAAAATTATGAATATATGTTTATGAATTAGTAATAAATATAATCTGGACAGGAATATTAATAATCCTCTTTTATCCTTTATTTTTGTGGAACTTCAATACTATTTTATAGTTAACAGAAATGCAATTTATTTTTATATCGGAGTGTAGTATATTTGGGCATCTTAAAATCTTTAATTATGAAGCAATCGCTTAGCAATAACCATTATTTTTTCTTCTAGCTTTATTTTATTGCAACAATAGTCGCAGTGCTTTCTATATGCTGTTACAAATTTCTAGGTAATGAAAACAATGGAAAAGACTGAGGATATATGATTACAATGAGAGGCTTTAAGCCTACAAATATTATAAATTTTATGAATAGTACAGTTTAAAGCATTAAAAGCAGACTTACAGCAAATTTACAATGTATGGGGATAATTAATCGCCTATAATAAGTTGCCCTCACACTGATAAAGATTATTCTGCTATAGAAATGTGGTGCTTTTTTGAATTTTTGTGCGTATTCAAACACTCATTCGTTGCAAGTTCAATCTCTTTATCTCTTGCATCTTTATCAAGAATAATAGTATTTCAATATAATACCCATTTGCATACAAATAGTTACTTATTACCCATGAATAGATTACAACTTCATATAAATTTATGAAAATAATATTTTTATTTATTAATA
>NZ_JBHIMK010000357.1:0-1176 GCF_042194085.1 Bartonella sp. MU70NMGDW | reverse complement strand
TTTATTGTACAGTTTTACGCCACTTGATCCCACTTGTGGAGGTGTAAGACAGTATTCTTATGATATTTACGCGCATTGAGCCTTGTTACAGCTTTTGCATTTAGGTGGATTTGTTAGCGTGTAACGAATTATCTTTTGTGCTGTAATTGCAGGGGCAGGTTTAAGGGTGGGGGTGCATAAATGAGAAAGAGATATTATCATATCAAATTGTTTGATCACGCATAAAAATTTACCCTTTATGAAGGGGCATTTATTGCCTTGTAACTTGCCTGATATCTTGCATGAAAGCCCAAAATTCAGTAGGATTCCTCTCACTTCAAAACTTCTTATCTTAAATCAATTCAAATCATTTGCTTGTGTATCACAAGGAAGGGTGTGGTTGTGGGATTATTAAAAAGTGTGATAAGTTGCAGTGTGAGGGGAGTATAATCTCTGTGTCAGTGAAGGAGATTGCTCTTAGCATTTTGAAAAATATGTTAAGTTTCGTAGAAAAAGCGGGGAATATATGGAAATTGATGAAAGTATAGAATGGCTTTTACGTTCTCAAAAAATAACAATACTGCAGGCAGCGTTATTGATAGTGGATTTGAATCCACTCATATGTGAATTTACCAACGCACTCAGACCTGGAGACAGTAATATTTACGAAGGAGGGTATTCAGTACCGTCTAATAAAACTGCTTTATTCCGAGCTGTTTATAGTGACATAGTAAGAGAAGCAAAAGAGGGAAAATTAAGGGTAGAAGGGTATGGTCATTGTGATTTGTGGGGGAAGCGTTTGCACGAGAATCCTATTGTTCAAGATTCTTCTGTTGTTTCCTTAGATGATTTGAGGAAATGGCTTTTATTGCGTGGTAAGAGACCTAAAGTTTTTTTCCCTGAGGATAATTTTGCTGAGACTAAGGATCAAAAATATAAGTTTCAAGATCCAACGAATCCACGTTATGCTCCAAAGCTTGCGGCGGTGGTTGCGGCATGGGAAGCGGTGAGTGAGGCTGAGGGTGGTAAAACTGTTAAAGGAACGCTTATAAAGTGGCTTAGTGACAATGCCGTTCAGTACAAGTTGGTGGATGATAATAATTTACCAAGAGAGAAGCTCATTGAGGAATTAGCGGCTGTTGCGAATTGGGAACCTACCGGAGGGGCGCCTAAGACACCTGCCAGCTCTCTTTTATC
>NZ_JBHIMK010000356.1:0-1177 GCF_042194085.1 Bartonella sp. MU70NMGDW | reverse complement strand
GGTGAATTCACACGCAAAATGGGTATGCTGGTTGCAAAAGACAATGTTGGTTTCGGCATGCGATCATGGCGCTATGCAGCTGTTATTAATGATGGTGTGGTTGAGAAATGGTTTGAAGAAGCAGGTTTTTCAGATAATTGTGCAACAGATCCTTACGAAGTTTCTTCACCACAAAATGTTTTAAAAGCCTTGAAAAGCTAATTCCAACCCCGAATCGTCCATTTAAACAAAATTTTACGACACAAATTTCCTGAGGAAGAAGGTTTGTGTCGTTTATTTTTTGCAACATCTATTCGTGAAAGCAGACCCTATAAGTTGATTGTGCGTTTTCAGTGAAAAAATATTCCAGCAATAATTTTTTCAATAAATATTTCACGTTTTAACAGCTTTGAAAAAACTTGCAAAATTTCCAGTAAAAAATCTAAACCAATCATCGTGCTAAAAAATAAAGAGTTAAAAACTGTTGCACGCTATCAAAAAATGGTGATGCAATTGCGAAATGCGCAAATTCATGCAAAAAATCTCTCAGAAACATCAAGGGCTAACGTATCGATAAAATATGCAAGATCAATGTAAATTTCTCATATTGAGAAAGCCTTTGTGTCAAACAATAATTTGATTTATAAAGATAATTTATTATTTTGCATATTGAATGAGAGGAGCTGAATATCATAAGATTGTTTTATTTTATCTCCTTTTATATTGAATCCCTTAAAACTATTTTCTCGCTCATTAGTAAGTGAGATTGGCATATGAATAAATGATTAAAAAGAGTAAACATGCGTCTCGTAAACGCTCTAAAATACAAGAGCTATGAACATCATTACTGCAAGGTTCACAATAGCATCAAGAAAGAAAATACAGATCAAACATTTGTTTGAAGAGGCGCACAGTTCAAATTAACTTATGTCTCATAAAAAGAAGCAAATATGGCATAAAAACTGCTCTGCATAAAGAACCGTTCATGAAGAATATTAAATCAAAACAGATCCCGTAAACATTCCAATTCACATACCATAAATGGACTCATTGCTGTTCTCATAGCCATTTATTCTAAACTTTTATTTTTCTCTAAGAGAGAAACGATTAAAGGAGTTGTTTATTTGGATATTCTACCATAAAGTGTTTTTTCATTTCTTCCTCTTCTATCTCTTCCTCTTCATCGAGCTCAAAATCT
>NZ_JBHIMK010000355.1:0-1183 GCF_042194085.1 Bartonella sp. MU70NMGDW | reverse complement strand
TCCGCCCCCATCCAATATGTCAACAGCTTATACGTCAAAGATACAGCAGTTATCACACGCATATTACAGCAAATAGGTGGTGCCTTAGGGGGTATATTCGCTGGCTTTTTAATCCATTCGCTGACAGAAGAATACTTGTCCTTAAACCAAACATATATCGTATTCTTTATATTCTCTATCGCTGCATTTTTACTGTTTTGCCTAGCCCTCCTCTTATCGCATAAAGAGAAGAATTCCGATTTATGATATGCTTTGTTTGAATGCCTTCTCAATGACATTTGCAATGGCTTATAAGATCATAGAGCAGTTTACCACTTTTTGAGAAACCAACACACTAAAACCTTAGCTCAAGCCTTCATAATTTTTATAAAAGGACACTAAACCGACAAGCTCCTTAAGATCTAAAATTCGGACATCTCCAGTAACGTGCGGTGTTTATCAACTTCATGCTTCCTTTGTGCTCTTGAACACCTCTAAAAACCTCTTAAAATATGGGGTTTTCTGTTGGTATCTTTGCAAGTATCCACGAAATTAAGCATGCTTTTCAATGCGGAATAGTCCCATAAACGCACTAACAGACACCCCTACAGCACCAGCATAGAATATAGCATTCCGCCCGCGCACACTATAAATGCTAATCATCTTCTACCACACACCGCGATGTGGAAAATCGCACCGCACTGCAAACTTGGTGATGTTATTCACCCCTTTTCAAGCTCATTGAATCGCTATAATTTCATAATCGCAACAGGTTCAAATGAAGCTGAAGCAACAAAAACAGCTTGTAAAGCAGAATCTTTTCTCTATTTCATTGTGAACTGTCATAACAAATCTACCCCGCTTTAATAAAAAATCCTTCTCTCATTGAGAGGGAAATTTTAAAAACATTGAAAATCATAATGTATGATGATAGACCCCAAACCATCTCTAAAAAGACTATTTCTTGATTTTCACAGTTTGCTCTTAAATTTCTCTAACATTTTCTTGGCTTTAAATTTTTCTTGTAAATTTTATGGACAAAAGAAGCTTTTCAGAGCACTCTTACGCCTAATGTCATTGCTTCAAGCTCCCTTACAGACACGATAAACGTGTATATTTCCATCGCTACCAAATACGCGAGATTAACAGCGGATATCATGAAAACAGCCTTTTTATAGAAAACCGTAAGCTTTAACGGAATAAA
>NZ_JBHIMK010000354.1:0-1185 GCF_042194085.1 Bartonella sp. MU70NMGDW | reverse complement strand
TCCGCCCCCATCCAATATGTCAACAGCTTATACGTCAAAGATACAGCAGTTATCACACGCATATTACAGCAAATAGGCGGAGCCTTGGGGGGTGTATTCGCTGGATTTTTTATCCATTCGCTGACAGAAGAATATCTGTCCTTAAACCAAACATATCTCATATTCTTTATATTCTCTATCGCTGCATTTTTACTGTTTTGCCTTGCATTCTCCTTGTCGCATAAAGAAAAGGGCTCCGATTTATGATATGCTTTGTTTGAACGCCTTCTCAATAACATTTGCAACGACATATAATATCATAGAGCAGTTTACCACTTTTCGAGAAACCAACACACTGAAACCTTGACCACAGCCTTCATCATTTTTATGAAAGGACACTAAACCGACAAGCTCCTTAAGCTCTAAAATTTGGCCATCTCCAATAACATGCGGTGTTTATCAACATCATACTTGCTTTGTGCTCTTGGACACCTCTCAAAACCTCTTGAAATATGGGATTCTCTGTTGGTATCTTTGCAAATATCCACGAAATTAAGCACGCATTTCAATGCGGAATAGTCCCATAAACACGCTAACAGACACCCCTACAGCACCAGCATAGAATATGGCATCCCGCGCGCCCGCCCCCCCCCAAATGCTGATCATCTTCTGCCACGCATTGCGATGTAGAAAATAGCAACGTGCTGCAAACTTGGCGATGTTATTCATCTCATTTAAACCTCATTGAATTGCTATGCTTGCATAACCGCAACAGGTTCAAATGAAGATGAAGCGACAAAAACATCTGATAAAGCAGCATCTCTCTCCATTCCATTGTGAACTGTCAACAGAAATCTACCCCTCTTTAATAAAAAAGCCTTCTCTCATTGAGGGGAAAATTTTTAAAAATATTGAAAATCATGATGCACGATGACAGACAGCAAACCATCTCTAAAAAGGCTGTTTTTTACTTTTACAGTGTGCTCTGAGATTTCTCTAACATTTTCCTGCCTTTAGATTTTCCTTATAAAATTTACGGACAAAAGAAGCTTTTCAGAACTCTTTTACACATAACTTCATTGCTTCAAGCTCCCTTACAGACACGATAAACGTGTATATTTCCATCACGACCAAATACGCGAGATTAACAGCGGATATCATGAAAACAGCCTTTTTATAGAAAACCGTAAGCTTTAACGGAATAAA
>NZ_JBHIMK010000353.1:0-1185 GCF_042194085.1 Bartonella sp. MU70NMGDW | reverse complement strand
GTTTTTGATTTAGGAAGTATAAGCCCTTGTAACTCGGCAAGTGCGCTTTTGTAGTTATCAACAAACTCTTGCGTTCCATAGGTACCGCGTATTCTAATGCGTTTGCCATGACCAATACGTACATACCATACAATTTTGCCATGTTGAGTAATTTGTTTAACGAGATGAGGAGGACGTGGTTTAGGCATGGTATTTTACATCTTAGAGAGTGCGGTTTCGTAATATTCATTCTTTGACAAATCTAAAAGTTTGTCTGGGTGGTTAACTGAATTTGGTAGTGGAATATCGGATTTAAGATAGATAAGCAGTTCACCGGTAGGTTTGATTTCTACGAGTTCACAACCTTGTTTTTTAGCTTCTCTTAAAGCGCGTGCAATGGCTGGTTGCGTTATAGCAGCTGGACGAGGCGCCATATCTTTTCTCCTTACATTGAGATGCAATTCACGTGTGGCGTGAATCACGCATTACTTGAAAGTGTTAAGAAGGGTGGGGGTGCTTGTAGATATGCGGGGAACAAAACACCCCCATAAGGTTAAGCAGCTTTTGTTGAGAGTTGTTTTATCTCTCGTTCTATCTCTGCTAAAAAGGTTTCAACAGCTTGATTGATCTGTTCAATTTGTTGATCATCACGGAGAACACGCTTGACTTTCATGCGTAAGTGAAAGAATTCCCCCGTAAAACGTGGGTCATAGCTTACGAAATCGCACCAATTTCGTTCTGTACAAGCCATTTGGAATTGCATTTGTGCGTGATATTCTGGTTTGATTTCGTCACCTATACAAAAGCGCATATGTGTTACTGATCTCGGGCATTTAACTTCGATTAAACCGTCTTCTCCAATGAGACCATCGGGGCTAGCCCCCGCCATTTCTATTGTGGGGTGTTGGATAAAGCCGCATTTTGTTATATCGGCATCATAAATGAAGCCATATTCTCTCAAGGCATCATCTTCATGCTCAATACCCCATCTCATATCTTCAGTTTCATAATAGGGGCTTGTTTCGCCTGTTAAGCGCTCTGTTATGAGTTTGATTTTGTAGTCTTCATATTTGCTCGTAGGCAATCCTTTTGTAGTTTTACTGAGTACGCTGTAAATGTTTGATGCGGTGACTTTACCCAAGCGCGCTTGAAACCATTCTGCTGTTCTTTGTTCCATATCACACCGCCGTTCTTTGTTCTTGTGGT
>NZ_JBHIMK010000352.1:0-1186 GCF_042194085.1 Bartonella sp. MU70NMGDW | reverse complement strand
GCTCATTATGATGAGCTAAAGGTGAAAATGTTAATGCAGAATAAAGACATTGTTCGCCATCAAGGAAAAATTCAATCGGTACTTAATAATGCATTGAGAGCACAAGAAATTATAACTGAGTGGGGGAGTTTGTCCCACTATTTCTGGTCTTTTCAGCCACCACCATTAGAGCGTTATGAAAAGATAGACTTTCAAACACTGTCAGCCCATCCCATAACCCCTGCCTCTCTTCGCCTTTCTCAAGACTTGAAGAAACGTGGCTGGACATTTGTTGGTCCTACGATTTGTTATGCTTTTATGCAGTCTGTAGGGATTGTTAATGACCATCTTGAAGGATGTTTTTGTCGATAAATTGGCAAACTTCCTTTTGTAAGGGTAATGATCAATAAGATAATAATTGAATTATTTAATAAATGTATAGATTATACAACTCCACTATACAAGATAATTGAAATATACAAACTATACAATATTAATGATTTTCTACTTTTGTTGGCATTAAAAACGATAAGGGTATATTTTTGAGGATGAAAAAACAGGTGCAAAAAGGAGTGATATCTTAACTGTTATGTATCTGAAGTTAGATAATAGTGATGCCTTGTATATTTTAAAGAAACATTTAGCATACCAAAGCCCATTTCGCGACGCAGATCGTGAATGGTATAACGATAAAGCCATTGAGCACCACCATCTTTACGCTTATGGAGGATCAAGCCGGCACCATCATTATATTTGCCAGCCCCCAATGTTGCAACAGCCCTTGCGTTAAGACGATTCATAAGAACCATTTTCATTCCTTTCTTATACAGTTTTACCCACACGCCAGCCCCGCTTATGCCGTGCAAGCAAATGGGTTTGTTTGATTTAATATAAACAGACTTGAAATGAGAGAATCTTACAATATTCGGGACTCTCATTCAACATACAAAACAGTGAATTATCATTATAAATCAGTCTGTTGTAGGTTTACAGAAAAAGACAAGCCTCCGCGTTTACCTTGGTTTATCAGGAGTCCCTTTGAAAGCTTTTTAAGTTTTTCGATGCTGATTAAAGAGGGCATCCATGACAGAGCTCATCTTGAGCATCACCTTATGGCAGAGAGGGTCGGGGGGGGAAACGCGCCCCGTTAATGTGAGTGTAATTTATGGGATCAAGACATGAGGAGTTGAAATGTCATTAAAACCGT
>NZ_JBHIMK010000351.1:0-1186 GCF_042194085.1 Bartonella sp. MU70NMGDW | reverse complement strand
TATGAAACCTTAAGCCCTAAACGCATCCCAATGGAAAAACTGATCGATTTACAACACCAAGAATTGATAGAAATGGTGGATAACCAACGCTTAAAAGCGACAACCAAAGGACGTATTGTTCTTGATCACATCATCAGCCAACTCGCAAACTAAAGTTTTTATAACAACATACTTATTTTAATCATAATCATCATTTTTCACAGAAAAGGCGAGATTAGAGTATCGTGAGATACTCTCATTTCAAAACTATTTACAGTAAATTAGTTACCACCATTTGCTTACACCTTAAAAGTAGAGAAACGTATGGATAAAAAAGCTATAAAAAGAAGTAAAAATAACTCTTATGAACACCCTTAAGTGCTAAAAGCTATCGCAATATTTTGAGCTAGAAAGTGTGTGGTGGTCTAACTTTTTTTTCATAAACGTAAAGATGGTGGGCACTGTAGACTTTATACACTTCACGGAAAATTTTATATTACACTATTCACAAACACCGTAATGGCACGAATGTGACAAATATTGAGAAAATTTCTTTAAAACAAGTATGTGAATGCATAATACGATAATGTATTGTTTTTTATGAAATCGTGGCACCATTTAAAGAACCAGAGAAATGAGCATGAAACCATGTATCAATCTCTAATTATTTAAAAAGGTATTACTCTAGATAATTTTGAAAACTGTAAAACCGAATAAAAAAGGAGAGTAAAAAAGCACACTGATTTTCACCTTTATACCTTTATATTTTCCCTCAATCAGGTTGTGGTTGTATGTCTGTTTCAGAGATTACAAAAAAATAGATATACACAATACTTTTATCCTATTCTGGTATATAAAAGCTGTTGTCGCAAAAAAATACTGAACCAATATTTATTTGAGATACGCGGCTGTATGATTGGTATTGATCTATAAGTCACAGCAAAATCATGAGTTTTATTAAAACAAATAATGCACTCAAATGGCAAATATATCAGATATGAATCGAGATTATTTTGTTAGCGAGCGAAACGACATTAATCCCATATGATTTTATTTGTATGCATACATGCTTATGAGTGTCTGTGCGCGTCCTTTAAGGTTATTTTATTAAAAAATTGAGAAAAATACTAGGCTAAAGAAGTCAACGTGATGCTACAAAAGAATTTCTGTGTATCTTTATCATAACCAATATTAAAGCTGATTAAAT
>NZ_JBHIMK010000350.1:0-1189 GCF_042194085.1 Bartonella sp. MU70NMGDW | reverse complement strand
TTAAAGCGTTGCAAATCCGTGGATAAATGCCAAGGCATCGCACCTTCACGACCTATAACACCATTTTCTGCAACAGCTGCAATTAAACAAACTGGAAAAGTCATACTGCTACCGGTGCCTTGATATGTGGCTGCGCTTCATAATTAAGCAATTCAAAATCCTCAAATTTAAAAGAAAAAAGATCTGTTACCGCTGAATTTATAAGCATCAACGGCAAAGCATTTGGTATACGAGACAACTGGTATCTCGCCTGTTCAAAATGGTTAGAATAAAGATGAGCGTCACCCAGAGTATGAATAAAGTCTCCTGCTTTAAGTCCGCTTACTTGGGCAATCATCATCGTCAATAACGCATAGGAAGCAATATTAAACGGAACACCTAAGAAAATATCTGCTGAACGCTGATAGAGCTGACAGGATAGCTTCCCATTAGCGACATAAAATTGAAAAAAACAATGACAAGGAGGCAAAGCCATCTCCTCTATCAGTGCGGGATTCCAAGCAGATACAATTAAGCGACGAGAATCAGGCGTTTCTTTAATCATCGTCAAAAGATGACTGATTTGATCAATCTGCCGTCCATCGGGAGCAGGCCAAGAGCGCCACTGATAACCATAAATAGGACCAAGGTTCCCTTTCTCATCAGCCCACTCATCCCAAATTGACACACCATGTTCCTTCAACCATGCAATATTTGTATCACCCCTCAAAAACCACAAAAGCTCATAAATGATCGAGCGCAAATGCAATTTCTTCGTTGTTAACAGAGGAAAGCCAGCTTGCAAATCAAACCGCATTTGATACCCAAAAATTGATCGTGTCCCCACACCGGTTCGATCTGTACGATCAATGCCGTTATTTAAAACATGCGATAAAAGATCAAGATAGATTTTCATATAAATATTATGGTTGATTCTTAACGTTACAGGAAATAGAAACTTCAAAATTTATAAAAATACAATTCAAAAAAATCCTCCTCCCAAACATCTTTTATAGGAAATCATTATTATACGATTGCATTTTGATGAATCAAATCGTAAATAAATTTTAAAAGAAACAAGTTAGGTATGATCATAAAAGGGATAAATTTATGGAGAATGAACCAACTTTAGCACCACATGATACAAGAAAACGTATCTGGGCTATCGTGTCCAGTGCATCAGGTAATCTAGTAGAATGGTATGACTTTT
>NZ_JBHIMK010000035.1:0-18502 GCF_042194085.1 Bartonella sp. MU70NMGDW | reverse complement strand
TTACAGCAAAAGAACCCATTGTAGATCTCTCTACTTTTTCTAATTTTAATTTTTCTGCTGCATCCATTTTTTCCTTTGCACTAGGAATAGGTCTTTATGGACTTACATATCTTTATCCTGTCTATTTAAGCCAAATCCGCCATTATGATGCCCTCATGATTGGAGAAACATTGTTTCTTTCAGGATTCGCCATGTTATTAACTGCTCCGCTTGCTGGATTTCTTTCAGCACGAATGGATGCACGTTTAATGATGGCAATAGGACTTTTGGGTTTTGCAGTAGGCACTTGGATGGCGAGCTCTATCACAGATAACTGGGATTTTTTGCAACTCTTTTGGCCGCAAGTTTTCCGTGGTGCTTCTGTGATGTTGTGTATGGTTCCTATTAATAATATTGCCTTGGGAACACTCCCGCCAGAACGAATGCAAAATGCTTCTGGACTCTTTAATCTCACACGGAATCTAGGTGGTGCTGTAGGGCTTGCCATTATCAGCACTCTCATGACAAAACGCACAGACTTCCATTATGAACGAATAGCTGAAACGCTTAACCACGGAAACAGACAAGCAACAGAAATGCTTTCAAAGCTTACTTTGTTTTTCAAAACAGAAACCTTTGATTCCTATACTCTGGCTCTTTCTCAATTGTTTGGTATGGTACGCATACAAGCAACGATTATGGCTTTTAGTGATATTTTCTTTATCATAACCATTATCTTTGGTACTTTGACAGTTATGACCATTTTTCTTAAAAAAATACCACCTCTCATGGATTCACCACCAAATCACTAAACTTAATTAAAATTGAGAAATATTTTTCATCCTTATGACTTTAGAGCTTCCTATTTACTTTATCTCTTTTCAAGAGACAGTATAAATCAACTTGTGATTCTAAATGATTCTTCTGATAAAAATTCAGTTCAATGCGGGCTCTTTACGCATTTAAAAATAACTTCTCGCATACAAAAAAATTATCTTAGATGATAATAAATAAAGAGCTTATCTAAAGTGCTCCACACCATAAAGATAAAGCAGCTATTTCTATAAGATTTCTGATTTATCACCATAGAGAAAAAAACGTTAAAACAATATTTACGCCTGTCATTAAATCTCTCATCTATTTACCCCCCTTTTTACGCTACTATCTTCATAAAAACTATTCTGTAAGATTCTTTGTCCTTCACTCTTTTGATTCTCACACGAATATTCATAAAAGATTGATGATTCTTGTGATTTTTATTCACACACCTATTTCCCTTATAATGTGTAGGGTAACATTTTTTGATTCTGAATGCGAAATTTTACATGAGAAAATCATTTTGTATGAGATACTCTCATGCCAATTGCAACTATTCCCTTTTACATAAAAAGCAAAGAGATAAAAACTGTTTAAGAAAAAAGTAAAATATCCAACCGTTTTGATGCAAGATCTACCAACGATATTGAAAACTGGAAAACTGTATGATGATACCGGCTTTAAAAGAATACAAGATCACTCAAAAATCCGGTTCCTTTAATATTATAAAATAGGACGCTATTCCAAAAAAATGAGCTTTAAATATATTCCTACTCACTTAACTGAAATTATCAAAAATAAGAAATCAACCACATAAAGAAAAAGTCATATAGTAAAATCGCAATACAACTCCCCAAAAACTTTGTACCGCTAAATACTTTAGCACTCGCCAAAACAGTATGCTCTCCTCAATGCCAGCTGTTGAAAAACAAAATAAACACTATCCTCAAGCCACTTTATGATGCTGAAAACCATTTGAAACTTCTCGTTCTCCACTAGGAACTAAAGTGCCATAACACCCAGAAAGATAATGTGGTATCAGTTCCAACGCTTGAAAGCGATGCTTTTCATAAGGACCAGGCATTGCCAAATTTTCTGTTAAACTATTTGAAAAGCCAAAACGTTGATAAAATTCAAAATCCCCTACCAGCAAAATGGCGCCATATCCTAATTTTTTTGCTGTTTCAATTGCATGGCGGACTAAGATTGATCCTATTCCCATACCAGCACATTCAGATGCAACAGCCAAGGGGCCCAAAAGTAAAGCATGTTGTGTTTTATTTTTTCCTTTAGAAAAAGAAACATGCCAAAGACGGACACTTCCCACAAGCTCTCCAAGCGCATTTTTAACCACAAAAGAAAGCCCTTGAGCAGCTAACCGCCCACGACGTAAAGCCTCTGATGATTTACGTTTACGTCCATACCCCATCGTTGAATCAAGCAAAATTTCTCGATAAGGCTTATCGGCTTCTTGCTCCAATGAAAGTGTAAAACATGCCCCATCTTTTGTTTGAAAATTCATCATGTTCATCTCTATAACCGCCCTCTTATAGCGCCATGACGAGCATAGCAAAAAATCCAAAAAACCTATAGTTAAAAGGAAATGTCAGATCACATATGATCGTAAAGGCTCAAAACCATTAAAAGCAACCGATGCATAAGTTGTTGTGTAAGCCCCCGTTCCATGAATCAATATTTCATCTCCTATCGTTAGGGATAGAGGAAGCGGATAAGGTGTTTTTTCATAAAGAACATCTGCGGAATCGCATGTTGGTCCAGCCAAAATACAAGGCTCCATAACCTTATCATCATGAGGTGTCTCAATAGGATAACGAATGGCTTCATCCATAGTCTCAGCAAGACCATTAAATTTTCCAATATCAAGATAAACCCATCGTACATTATCGTTATCAGCTTTTTTGGATATTAGAACAACTTCTGTACGAATAACACCAGCATTGCCAACCATCGCACGCCCAGGCTCAATAATCGTCTCAGGAATACGATTACCAAAATGCTTTTTCAATGAATCAAAAACTGCTGTACCATAAGCTTGTTCTGTAGGGACATCTTTCAAATAACGCGTTGGAAAACCGCCCCCCATATTCACCAACCTCAGCGAAATACCTTCTTGTTCCAAACGCTTAAAAACTGTAGCAGCATCCGATAAAGCACGATCCCACGCACTCAAATCAACCTGCTGAGACCCAACATGAAAAGAGACACCATAGGCTTGCAAACCCAATTGGTGTGCCCGTCTTAGAACATCAACCGCCATATCTGGAACACAACCGAATTTGCGTGACAATGGCCACTCTGCACCTTTTCCATCAGTAAGAACACGGCAAAAAACACGTGCTCCTGGAGCAACACGCGCAATTTTTTCTACTTCTTCAACACAATCAACGGCATAAAGTGAAACTCCCAATGCATATGCTCGTGCAATATCACGCTCTTTTTTAATCGTATTCCCAAAAGAAATACGCTCTGACGTTGCTCCTGCTTTTAAAGCCATTTCAATTTCTGCAACAGACGCCGCATCAAAAGAAGATCCTAAAGAACTCAGCAAACGCAAGATTTCAGGAGCTGGATTGGCCTTTATTGCGTAAAAAATACGAGACTGAGGCAGAGCTTTTTCAAAATTTAAATAGTTGTCACGAACAACATCAAGGTCAACAATTAAGCATGGACCTTCAGAACGATGTGTTGCAAGAAAATCGCGAATACGTTGCGTTGCCATCTGCAATTCTCCTTGAGGGAAAACTCCCCCACTCTATGCTTGGACAGCCAAAGCTGCCAAAAGCTAAAGGACAAAAAACACACAACAACCATCCCCATTCTGATTACAAAAAACCAGAAATTAGCATTGCATGCAGCGAAAGAACAGCGCGAAACCGCGTTATTCTATTTTATCTGCCTTTTTGATTGGAGTTGAGAAAACCACTTCCGCACTGAAGGCAATGAGGTGTGCCTCTATAGTTATCCCAGCATTTAAAAGCTGGAAGACACCAGAAAGGCCCGCACCGTCGTTGCTTCAAGATGTCCTCATTCTTGCAATTGGCTGTAAGAATGACTGGAGCGGTTAGTTCCAGGTACCGTACCGGTTAATCTCACCATTTGAGAACCAGCGGACACCCACAGGCACGTGCGACTTTGGGCAAGGCATTCTATAAAACGAATTCTTGCTCATTTCAATCATTTTTTTAATTTTAAACATTTTTTAATTCTTAAAGATAAAATGATGCGAAAAAACAACACTCTCCTCCACCAGACAAAGCTATCCATCCGCTTTCATGAGATCACACCCCTTACATCATCCGTGCAACATAAATCACTGTCTTGCTTTTAAAGCCCCTCGTTTCTTTGCCCTATTCTATCTCCTAATATCCGCAGCAGAAAATAACGCAAAATAAATTACTCAACACATTAATTTATAATGATAATTTATTATTTTGCCCTTAAACAAAAATCTCAACATAAAATTCTCTTATTTCACCCCTCTTACAATGAATCAATGAAAATCATTCTTTTGCACATCACAAATAAAAAACAATTGAAAAAAGGAGTACCTCTTATACAACCTCTCAAATGCAAGGATAAGCAAAATTGAAAACTGGGGATAGTAACACGACTGAAGCACCATCATCTTTAAAGATAATGATGTCCTTCTCCAACAAATACCATTATCTTTCTTATTTAAATCCTAAAAAAACATCCCTGCTTCCACATCCATTTTACAGCATCACTTAAGCAAAATATCATGAAGAATTCCCCGTATAATATAACTTGTATGATATAGATCAACTACATCTCACCCTCTTTATACTTATGAAATTAAAAACAAACGCCCCCATTCTATCTGCCAACTCCCAATATGGCAAAAACTCCTACATTGAAATGTTTCATAACACCTTCTCTAAAATGATTTTTGTCCACACGTTGCTTCCATTTGCAACGTACAAGTGAATGAGTTTTACGTGTTTCGTTCTCATCTAATCTGGAAGCAATAAAGTTCACAATATTTAACTCTTTTATTCAAATCAAAATAAATTATCATTATAAATTAATGTATTATATTAAATTCTGGAATCATAAATTCCTATTATCATTTTATTTTTCCCACCTAGCATCTGCTTTTTCATCTCCTCTTATTAATCACATCTTATTCATACGCTTTTCTCTTAAGCTATAAATCTCCCTCCCCTGCACTGTTGGTGAAGAGAGTTTCTATTTTAAAATGAAAAGTATTTAAAAACTCAATCCTATAAAATGTCAGGAGAGAAAACGATCTATAATGATTATTTATAAATCAAATAATTTAACATAAACAAAAAGACCGAATAATATCCGGTCTTATAAAATATTTTTTTACCAATATAAAAAACGCTTCTCTCTTAAATTTAAGAGAAAAATGCTAAAATTTACAGCGCTACACTGCGCTATCCTTACGTCCCTTGATGAGAATCAATTGCACGCAACTTCAACAATTGAAACTGCCTATGGCGCTCACGAAAGCGCTCTCTATCGGCTTCACTACGCGTGTTATAACAAGCATCACAGGAAACACCTTCCTCATAATGAGGCGATAATTTGCTTTCAGCATTGATAGGAGAACGACATGCGCGACATAATTCGCGTCCACATTCTTCAAGACCATGTTGAACAGAAACACGCTCATCAAAAACAAAACACTCACCCCACCATAAACTTTCCTCTTTTGGAATTTTTTCTAAATATTTTAGAATACCTCCTTTTAAATGGTACACCTGATCATAACCAAGCTCACGAACATAAGCTGTTGATTTTTCACACCGAATACCGCCTGTACAAAACATAGCAATTTTCTTTTTCTTCTTTAAATCAGCTTCGTGCTTGAGAACCCATTCAGGAAATTCGCGAAATGTTTTAATCTGCGGATCAATCGCTCCTTGAAAACTTCCAATCGCATATTCATAATCATTACGCGTATCGATCAAAATTGTCTCTTCATCTTGAATAAGAGCATTCCAATCTTCAGGATCCACATAAGTACCCACAACTTTTAGCGGATCAACCCCTTCAACCCCCATTGTCACAATCTCTTTTTTCAACCGCACTTTCATGCGATGAAAAGGCATTTTTGATGCCCATGAATATTTAATCTCTGGCGTTTGAAACGCTGGCTCAGCGGTAAGAAAATCCACCAACGCCTCAATCGCAGCACAAGAACCAGCAACCGTTCCATTAATTCCCTCTTGTGCTAAAAGCAAAGTGCCTTTGATATCCTTTGCTTGACATAAATCCTGCAAAGGTTTTTGTAATTGATGATAATGCTTCAAATCTGCAAAGCAATAAAGTGCAGCAACTTTAAAATTCTTTTCCATGTGTTTTGCCATAACGCGCGTTTCATTCAATTTCAAGATTTATTCATGTACTCTTTAACATATTGTGCTTAATCAAACGATACAAATAATATCATCTCCAAGAAGAAAAAATATCATGTGCCAAAAAAGAGAAAAGCTTTTATTATATCTCCAAGGACAAACTGTTATACCTGTTTTGCTCATTGACAATCTACAAAGTGCTGTACCCTTAACACGCGCTCTTGTCAAAGGTGGATTAAAAACAATTGAGATCACCTTGCGAACACCAAATGCCCTCAAAGCAATTCAGAAAATTACACAAGAAGTCCCTGAAGCAATTGTTGGAGCCGGCACAATTCTCAACACAACACATTACGAAAAAGCCGAACAAGCTGGAGCCAAGTTTATTGTAAGCCCCGGATTATCAAATGAATTAATCAATTGTGCAAAAAATAGTGAAATTCCCCTTCTTCCCGCTGCAATGACCCCAAGTGAACTCATGCAAGCATTAAACAAAGGCTATTCATATCTTAAATTTTTCCCAGCTGAAGCCGCTGGAGGTATTTCCTTCATCGAAGCTTTAGCATCTCCCTTCTCTGATATCCGGTTTTGCCCAACAGGCGGTATTACACAAAAAAGTGCAACACAATGGCTCCAACTGCCTAACGTCTTCTGCGTTGGTGGTTCTTGGATAGCGCCCCAACAACTTATTGCAATAAGTGATTGGGATTCAATTACTGCATTAGCATATACTGCATCACAACTTCCCTCTCCCTCGAAAAAAGCTCTTTCTACAATATAATGTAAAGTGCAAGAACATCAGCCCCTTCAACAAAATCAAAGCTTTCACACATCCTTGCACAATCTTTTAACATTGCCATAGAACCACAAATCATCACCCGATCTTCAGCGAGATGAAATTTGGAGAGTGCTATTGTTTCAAAGCCGCTTGTTTCAAAAAAACACCCGCTCTCCATAACAGTCGTAATACGCCCCATCGGCTTAGAAAGTTCGCACATGGTCATAAAATAAAATTTCAACTGTTGTGCATGTGCCCCAATGAGAGGATCTTGTTGCAAAGAGGAAACAAGATCTTTTGCATAAATTAACTCATTCTGCTCACGCATTATTTAAATAAGGACAACTTCTGAAAATTTTTCATAAGTATCAGGATCACGAATAAAGCTTACAAAAGGAAAAAAACGTACCGGTTTGAAAGAAGATAAAGCATCAACTTCCTCACTCATTATCCCACAAAAGCGCGCTCTACAACATAAGTAGCAGGAGCATTATTGGCCCCTTCAACAAGACCAAAACTTTCACACATCCTTGCACAATCTTTTAACATTGCCATGGAACCACAAATCATCACCCGATCTTCATCAGGATGAATTTTAGGAAGGCCCGTTGTTTCAAAAAAGCACCCGCTCTCCATAACAGTCGTAATACGCCCCATATGTTCAGAAGGTTCACGAGTAGTCATAGGATAAAATTTCAACTGTTGTGCATATCCCCCAATGAGAGGATCGTGTTGCAAAGAGGAAACAAGATCTTTTGCATAAACTAACTCACTCTGCTCACGCGTTGTTTGAATAAGGACAACTTCTGAAAATTTTTCATAAGTTTCAGGATCACGAATAAGACTTGCAAAAGGAGCAACCCCCGTCCCAGTTGAAAGAAGATAAAGACGTTTTCCAGGAATAAGAGCATCAAGAACCAGTGTTCCTGTAGATTTTTTACGCATGAGAACTGTATCACCAATTTTAATTTTTTGGAGATGCTCGGTTAAAGGCCCCCCCGGAACTTTTATCGAAAAAAACTCAAGCTGTTCGTCCCAAAAGGGACTTGCAATCGAATAAGCGCGATAAACTGGCTTTTCTGCATTTGGCAAACCGATCATAACAAACTCACCCGAACGAAAACGAAAACTGTCCGGACGATTCAAACGGAATTTAAATAACCGATCTGTATAGTGACAAACCTCTTGGACAGTAAGGGCGAACACATTCTCAGGAATCGGAAAATTTGCAACGCTGCTGATGTTTGACGGAACATTGGTAGCAGACGTATTCATACTCTTCCCCATATCTTTATTGAACGTTAAATTTCGAATCCTTGACGTGATATAGTACTTGCATAACCATCTGCCAACAATTTTTTTAAAACAAAAATCTCAAGATTAACACTTTATTAAACGAATGAGGAAAATGCGGATACAAATCCCATTCAAAGAAAAACAAAAACTTTGAGTATTAAACAGTCATGGGGCTCTTTTCCCTTTAACACATAATGCATATTTTTCCATTGTAACGCTATAACACTCTCTCGCTTAACAAAACTTATGACCCAAAACCTTTAAATAAGAGAGATAAATTTTTGTTGATTGAACGATAACCGCACGAATCTTCAACAAGATTTCCGGTATTACATCTATTGTTTTCCTTACTGACCTTTTTACACTGCTCTTTCGATAAATATCCATAAATAAAAGAGTCTAACGCGCACTATAAAGCGATAAAATTGATTTCACTAAAAACCAATCAAACAATAGAAAGTAAATATTGGATACCCAATCCATCTTGAAAACCAACAACATCCAAATCAACGGGCTTTCTAAATCAACAGTTTTTAATGTATCAGAAAGTGTTTACACACTGTTTTCCATTTAACAAAAATAACTTTAAGTGCATGAGACGACATCCAAAATTGCACAGATAAGTGATCTTTCCCCCATGATAGAAAACTTGTAATGCATTGATTTAGAGTGGTTAATTTAATCATTTTACCTTCTCTGAATAAGCAGCCCATGCAATGTTTAATCCAAACAATCGCACCAGCAACAACAGCCTAATATTGCACTCTTCAAAATGATACAATACAATAAACTATGTTTTATTTTTTTATATGCCTCAACTAGGAAAAATAAGTAAAAAACAAAAGTCTATGTTTTACAAATTATTAGAAGATACCGTGTTGCTAATAACACAAATAAAACTAAAATATCTCTTATATCCAGAGTACCATTTTACATAAAAAACGACTTTAATGGTGTGTAATTCAGTATAAGCTCCTTATGATTTTGACCATGGAAAATAGTGTCTTTCCCTATATCGTAAAGAACCTCAATGAAATAACCAAAAAACTCCGTATTTCACGAACACAGATAAGCTTTTAAAATGAAAAAATCCGTTAATGATGAAATCAATACATCACTCTATGTAGCTGTAGCAACCATCGATGTCAGTGCCATTGTTTCCAATTATATCACTTTAGCCAAACGTGTAGCTCCAACACAATGTTCAGCAGTTGTAAAGGCAAATGCCTATGGATTAGGAGCTCACAAAATTGCTCCTGCCCTTTATCAAGCTGGTTGTCGCACTTTTTTTGTCGCCCAAATCATAGAAGCACTCCAATTAAAAAGCATTTTACCATCAAATGTCACGATTGCTCTTCTGAATGGACTTCCACACTTAGCAGAAGAATTTGTCGCACAATCTGGTATTGTTCCTGTTCTAAACTCTTGGAATGCCATTGAAAATTGGCAAAAAATTTGTCAAAAAAAAGATAAAAAATTTCCAGCAATTGTTCAAATCGATACCCATATGAACCGATTAGGACTGGATCAAAAAGAATTACAAAAACTCATCAAACACCCTACAATTTTCGAAAAAGCAGAAATAAAATATATTCTCAGTCACCTCGCGAATGGAGAAGACAAAACACATTCATCCAATTATACACAATTGGCTACTTTAAAAACCATCCTTGCGCAATTGCCTGCTTGCAAAGTTTCCTTTGCTAATTCTGGAGGTATCTTTCTAGGATCAGATTTTTATTTTGATCTTGTTCGTCCAGGCATTGCACTTTACGGAGTTGATCCGCGAGGGAAATACCCATCACCTCTGAAACCTGTTTTAAAACTTGAAGCCCAAGTTATTCAAAACCGCGTTGTTGATGCAGGAGAACCTGTTGGTTATGGAGAAAGCTTTATAACCAACAGACCAAGCACTCTTGCAACCATTTCTATAGGCTACGCAGACGGCTGGCTCCGTGCTCTTTCGAATAAAGGAACAGTTTATTTCAACGGGCACAAACTTCCCATGGTTGGGCGGGTTTCTATGGATTCCATTATTGTAGATACGACCGATCTTGATCAAAAACCTCAAACAGGTGACTGGGTAGAACTCATTGGACCCCATCAAACACTTGAAAAAGTATCTACAGATGCCGGTACCCTTCCCAATGAAATTCTAACATCTCTTGGCTCCCGCTATAAATACATTTACACATAAAAACTCTTTTAAAAAATAAATTGATAAAAATCATCATTTTAGAAAATTGAGGAGCTTTTACGAAAGATTTTAAACAATCAATCACATAAAAGACACCGCACATTCACAGAAATCTCAAAATAGACAAATTGATGAACTGTTTTATGGAAGTAGCTTTCACTCAAAATACAAAAACTTAGCCTTTTCTCCATAAATTGACAAAAAAGAATCTACTGCAAAGTTTTTAAAATTAATTGCCCAATTAAACCAAAATATTAATTCTCTAGATATCAAACAAAACATCCAGTCTTGTAAGTTTCTCTTATTTTCAGCTTTGTTCATAGTGAAGCAATCAAAATCATTCGCTTGCATACCACAAACTGGACTATGTGTAGATAAAAATGATTTAAGAAAAGAATACCTCTTATGAACCATCTCAAGTGCCAATAGCTATAACATTAAGCGGCTGAAAAAGTGTATGATAGTGCCAACTTCTTCCTTCATAGAGCCTAAAGATTGGGAGCTCTCAATAGATTTATCGTTGTATCATTCACGAGCGCCGTCGCGAAATGGGATTGGGAGCGAAATGTCTCTTTAAAACAAACACGTGAATTAACAACCAAAGCATATTCTTTTTGGAGTGTTCTGTTTTACATAAAGGTTGGGCACCCATTAAAAAACATTGCTTTAGATGCTTCTGATAGCCGTAAAGCTGAATTAAAAGGAGATGACAAACTGAGGATTGAGTTTCACCTTTACGGCTTTATATTTCTCTGAAATTAAATTGTCCACCAGTTTCAAAGATTACGTCAACAGAAATACGCAATCCCCTCGCCCTCATCTGATATACAAAAGCTTGAACTACTCATAAAGCTCTCCCTTGCCTCAATCTCTGACTTAAAACATGTCGCTGCGTTAAGTTTGGATGTGGATTTACAGGCAACAGCTAAAACACACGGGCTCTTAGGAAAACAACGCGGTAAAGTCACGAACTGACCTACAATGGATTGGAAAAATGTGCTGGCTTTTTATCAGACACCCTGTAAAAAAACAACCATAATACATTTGGCTTTGTATTTACTCATTCTGACAGGTGTTCTTACATATTTTTGCGTCATAGTTATAAAAAGCAGATTAAAGAGAAATATTTAGGCAATTCTTGACTTAAGAAGATGCAACAATAGAGTTTCGCGGGGCTTTATCATCAAAAGCACTAAAATTGATTTTATTCTTTCTGCAACCGGTCGTAGTCACCTTAGTGAGAGTAATATGTCACAACACATGCAACAGACTGGACCCTATCCCCGTAGGTTTCACTCTCGTTTACGTGAATTAGCTGGCTAGACCAATGCATCTAGTCACTAAAACCATGTCATACGATAGAAGGCAAAGAAGAGCATGCCTATTGCCCACAAAACACAGCTTTTTTGTCGACTTTTCCGATTGTTCTCATGTTATAAAAAACAATGCAAAATTTTAGAAAATAGACAAATGACTCCACAATAACATGATCAATAAGTAAAAAACCCACACAAAATGTGTGGGCTTTTTTGTTTATACAAATAAACAAAGTAAATACATATTTGTTATTTAATAGGTATTTCCCAATGGCGGACACGAACAAATGAGCATTCTGTCTCCCGCAACATTATCAATACGCGATACAGGAGGCCAATATTTACTGGCTGGATCAAGAGAACTGTTGGGAAAAGCAGCTTCTTGTCGCGAATAGGGTCGTTCCCAAGCATCATCTAAAGTATCTGCCACTGTATGAGGAGCATTCACCAATGGATTATTGTCTTTTGGCCAAACCCCACGACCAACTTTCTTTGCTTCTTCAGCAATAGAGAGTAAAGCATCACAGAAACGATCAATTTCTGCTTTTGGTTCTGATTCCGTTGGCTCAATCATCAAAGTTCCCGGAACAGGGAATGACATCGTGGGCGCGTGGAATCCATAATCAATGAGACGTTTTGCAATATCATCAACACTCACCCCATACTGCTCTTTCAACACACGTGTATCCACAATACATTCATGAGCAACACGTCCATGCTTGCCCCGATAAAGAATAGAATAAGCGGGTGAAAGACGTGCAGCAATATAATTGGCATTTAAAATGGCTATTTGTGTTGCATATTTTAAACCCTCAGCCCCCATCATTCGAATATACATCCACGTAATCGCAAGAATAGACGCACTTCCATAAGGAGCTGCCGAAATCGCATGTGTTGTCCTATCCTGTTCATGCCCTGGTAAGAATGGTTTGAGATGCGCTGCAACTCCAATTGGTCCCATACCAGGACCACCACCTCCGTGGGGAATGGCAAATGTTTTATGAAGATTCATATGACAAACATCAGCGCCAATATCTGCAGGACGAGCAAGCCCCACAAGCGCATTGAGATTAGCGCCATCGAAATAAACTTGTCCGCCATTTTCATGAATAATAGAACAAATCTCCTTAATGCTTTCCTCATAAACACCATGTGTTGAAGGATAAGTGATCATGAGAGCAGCCAATTTATCCTTATGCAATTGCGCTTTCATTTTAAGATCGTCTACATCAACATCACCATCGCTTAAACATTTTACCACAACGACTTCCATACCTGCCATATGCGCCGAAGCTGGATTGGTACCATGCGCAGATGCAGGAATAAGACAAACTGTACGTTGATGTTCTCCCCGTGATTGGTAATATCGTCGGATAGCCAAAAGCCCCGCATATTCACCTTGAGCACCAGAATTTGGCTGAAAAGAAACTTGCGCAAATCCTGTAATTTCGCACAACCACGCATTTAACTGATCGATCATCTCCAAATAACCCGCTGCATCCTCTTGTGAAACAAAAGGGTGTATATTGGCCATACTAGCCCAACTCACAGGCATCAATTCAGCCGCCGCATTAAGCTTCATTGTACAAGAACCAAGAGGAATCATAGCACGATCCAGCGCCAAATCCTTATCTGCCAAGCGACGCAAAAAGCGCATCATATCTGTCTCTGAATGCACCGCGTGAAAAAAAGGCTGGGAAAGAAAAGCAGCATCCCGCTTTTTGCCAAAGAGTCGTGGAGAAACCTGATCACCCAATTGTGCCCCAAAAAGCTGCGCTAAAGCACAAGCATCTTCTTCTGTCGATAATTCATCAAAATTAATTGCAATGGTGTCATCATCGAGAACACGAATAAGGCGCCCACCTATTTTGGCTTGATGTGCGATCTCTTTCGCTTTTCCCTTCACAACAATGCTTACACAATCAAAAAAAGATTCTCCTTCACAAAAAACACCTGCAGCCTTTAAACCAGCAACAAAACGGCATGTTAAATGATGAATTCGCTGCGCAATTGCTTGTAAGCCTTTCGGCCCATGCCAAACAGCATAAGCAGTTGCCATATTAGCCAACAACGCCTGAGCTGTACAAATATTTGACGTCGCTTTATCGCGTCGAATATGTTGTTCACGTGTTTGCAAAGCTAAACGAAAACCAACACGCCCTCTCGTATCCACGGATTGACCAACAATACGCCCTGGAATAAGACGCGTTAACGCATCACTCACTGCAAGGTAACCAGCATGTGGACCACCAAATCCCATCGGAACGCCATAACGCTGCATAGAGCCAACAACGATATCTGCCCCCCATTGAGCAGGTGGCTCCATAAGGGTAAGTGCTAAAGGATCAGCCACAACGATAACTAAAGCTCCTTTTTCCTTTGCCTCTTTTATGATCTCACTGTAATCATGAAAAGCACCTTTTGTATCTGGCCAAGATAAAACAATTGCCGCTGTATCAGAAGCAATTTCGCCATTTTGGCTAATCTGAATCCCTTGTGTTTCAGCACGCGTTTGCGCAACACTTAAAGTCTGAGGATGTAAAAGACTCTGAACAGAAATCTTCGTCTTTTTCTCACGAGAAAAGCGAAAAGCGAGGGCATTGGCTTCAGCTAAAGCGGTTGCTTCATCAAGAAGGGAAGCAGCAGCAACAGGCAAACCTGTGAGTTCACTCACCAATGTCTGAAAATAAAACAAAAGTTCTAAACGACCCTGGCTAATTTCTGCTTGATAAGGCGTATAAGCAGTATACCAAGCAGGATTTTCAAACAGATTTCGTAAAATAACTGGAGGCACATGAGTTCCATGATATCCTTGCCCAATAAAACTTTTGTGCACACAATTACGCTCCATCATCTTGGAGAGTTCTTCCAAGGCTTGTCCTTCACTAGCAGCCTCTGGAAGATTCAATGAACGTCCCAAATGGATAGAATGTGGAACAGCTTGAGAAATGAGTGTATCAACACAATCAAGCTCTAAAACATCAAGCATTTTTTGTGTTTCATCAGGACGCAGCCCAATATGTCGAGAAGAAAAAGAACGCTCGATCATGATACTCATCCAATCAAAGCCTTATAAGCATCTTTATCCAACAACCCTTCCAGTTGTGTCTCATCCTGCAATGTCATTTTCCATAACCAGCCTTCTGTTTCGGCTTTCTGATTTACCAATTCAGGATTATCAGCCAATGCTTCATTTATTTCGACCACTTCACCATCAAGAGGAGCATAAACATCTGAAGCCGCTTTCACCGATTCCACAACAGCCGCCGCCTCTCCTTTGGAAAGTTTTGTCCCACTTTGTGGTAAATCAACAAAAACCAAATCTCCTAATTGCTCTTGCGCATAATGCGTAACCCCAACAGTCACCACTTTTCCTTCAACGCTAAGCCATTCATGGTCTTGTGTAAAATAAGTTTTAGACATAAAAAATCATCCTTTAAAATAACGTTGTTCAACAAAGGGAAGTGAATGAACTGATAATACAATCTTTTTGCCTCGCAGTTCTGTAAAGACTTGTGTCCCTTCAACTTTACAATCAACAGGAACATAACCCATCGCGACAGGACCATCAAAAGAAGGACCAAAACCACCTGATGTTACAATGCCAATCTCATTACCTTGATCATCAAGAAGCACCGCACCAGCACGAATAGGTTGACGCGTTTGCGGTTTTAATCCAACACGACAACGAGCAGGTCCTTTTTGCAGTGCTTCAAGAAAAGCCTTCGCACCATAAAATTGTGCTTTTTCTCGAACACTTTTAGGAACAGCCCATGTTAGAGCCGCATCAATAGGTGTCGTATCAGGGGTAATGTCATTTCCATGCAAACACAACCCTGCTTCCAACCGCAAGCTATCGCGTGCTGCAAGTCCAATCCACTCAACACGAGAATCACTCAGCAATTTTTCAGCCAACATATGCGCATGCCCTATAGGCAAAGCAATTTCAAAACCATCCTCTCCCGTATAGCCAGAACGCGTTATAAACCAATCTTGTTGTGGTTCGAATCCTTGCATAAAAAACAATTCATTCCCTGGTAAATCAGCATCAGCAAGAACAGCAGCCGCTTCAGGACCTTGAAGAGCAAGCAATACCCTTTCAAGAGCAATCACTTGACATTCAAAATCAACCGCACGCTTTTCCAATTCTACAAAATCAGCCTGTGCATTCCCAGCATTGGCGACCAACATAAAACGGTCCTCTTCCAAACGGGTAATGATAAGATCATCAAGAATACCAGCCTGCTCATTAAGCAAGTAATTATACCGTGAATGCCCAATCTTCAAAGCTGCTGCATCAATAGGAAAAGCATAGGACAAAAACTCCACCGCTTGTGTCCCTTCAACGGCAATCAATTTCATATGAGAAATATCAAAAAGACCCGCATGTGCACGCGTATGAAGATGCTCTTTCAAAACGCCAAGAGGATACGTTAAAGGCATGTTCCACCCTGCAAAAGCGCCAAATTTTGCTCCTGCTTTTTCATGCAGATCATCTAAAGGAAGTGTTTTTAAAAAAGATGTTTCTTGTGCTGTGCCCATAATAACTCCAAAGCTGCGCTAACGCCCACAGAATATGGCCGCCTCTGCACCCCTCTGTCATCAACCTGAGAGACTCGCGAAAAGATTTTTCGCTTACACCTTCGGCGCGGGATCTCCCGACTTTCCAGATCTGCCTTCTTCCTTTTACGGTCCTTAAAGCCTGAGAGATTATGGGCTATTTCCCCTTCGGCGGCAATGCGAAAACTCGCAATCTGCACTCTCCCGCAAAAGAATGAAAGAAACAATAACGCTCTTTCCAGCATGTTCTAATCTATAACCTATCTTTATCACACTGTCATTAGTAAAGTGATGAAAATGTTCTCATTTTAAAACTTGCATAAGCTGCTTCAAAAGATTTATAATAATATCCTTTTGAACCTTACAAAAATTGCAAGGAACACATTTTAGGAAGTTTAAGACAAAAATCAAAAGCTATAAACAAAAATACCTCTTGAAAATCATGCAAAACGTCACACACTAAAAAGATCGCAAAGCAATATTCCTTCTCGCGCAGTTCAACCTTAAATATAGGGTTTCATATTCTTTTTTAGAATTAGGACTTCAGGTATTTTATAAGTATGATTTTAATGCACAAGAAGTGGATTTTCTGCTTTCTCAATAGTGTCATAAATTGCGACTATTTACAGACTAAACTACCGAACAAAGGTGACAAAATTCTCATGAAAGCTGGTAATATCTCTTACAATTGCGAAAATGATCTCCCAAAGCAAATTGCCCTTTTCCCTTTAGAAGGTGCACTCTTACTACCCGGCGGTTTTTTATCACTCAACATTTTTGAACCAGAATCACTTGAAATGATTGAAAACGTTATGGTAACCGATCGTCTATTGGGCATTATTCAACCACTTTCATCGGATACAGACCGCTTCTCTACACAACTTTATAAAACAGGCTGTATAGGGCGCATTACAAACTACAGTGAAACAGGAAATGGACAACTGTTCATTATCTTACAAGGTGTTTGCCGCTTCACCTTAGAACAAGAATTGACAAACACAAAATCCTATCGAACAGCTCTCATCCAATCAAACATAAAAGACTTGCAAGAATTTGATGTTGAAGAAAGCATTAACCGAGAAAGCTTACTTGACGTTGTAGAAAAATATCTAACCATACATGAAATGGAATATAATTGGAGCAGTATCATAGAAGCCCCTACACCTATATTGGTTAATGCTTTTTCAGCTCTTATCCCCTTTACACCAGCAGAAAAACAAGCTCTCCTTGAAGCTCCAGATATCGAAAGCCGTGCCCAAACTCTTCTTGCATTAACAGAACGCTCACTCATGAAACAAACAGGTACAGATTACCGTTTAAACTAATAAACGTCAAAACATGAAAAAAATGACCACAGACCCCAAAATGCTCGAATTGCTCGTTTGTCCAATAACGAGAGGAACACTCTCTTACAACCGAGAAACACAAGAGCTCATTTCTCTCAAAGCCAAACTTGCCTATCCTATTCGTGATGGCGTCCCCATTATGCTTGCCTCAGAAGCGCGCCCTTTGCAAAACAATGAAAACGTAGCCTATAAAAAATAAGAAAATTTCGTTCATTTTTTCTGGAGAAAACTGTTATCAATCACTGCTCTATGAAAAGCTCTCTTTTGCTCATGCAATCTTTTTAATATTAGTGCTAATCCATTACACGCCAGCACCAGCATTCTCTTTACCAACTCCCCTCTTTACCAACTTCAAATGTTATACTTACTCTAAAAAGTCTTTTGCTTCTGAATGCGAAAAGAAGCTTCCGTTTTTATACAAAATAAATAGATAAAGTCTTATAGTTACAATTTTAAACATACCCCATAATGATCACCAAGAAATTGTCCTAAATTTCATCAAAATAAAGGGATGCATTGCAACAGTTGCACGTAAACTTTGCAAAAAACAACCAAAACAACTGCTGTCACTCTGGTTGACGATTTAAAGAAATTATCCTATGAATGAACTTGTGTTTTTGATCGTATACGCAGCGATCAATAGGGCCTGGAAGCCCTGAAACCGAGTATAAAATAAACCCGCTTTTTGCGGATATCCCGGAATTTCCGGGGGCTCTTGTTATGTCCAAGTGCTTTCAGCACTAAAAGCAAGAGGCTGGCTCGGTTTCAGCACTTCCAGACCCCGGAATACTAATGCGAGGGCGCTCGCAACCGGAGGGGGAGCAAAGTGCAAGCCAAAAATCTACATTTTT
>NZ_JBHIMK010000349.1:0-1189 GCF_042194085.1 Bartonella sp. MU70NMGDW | reverse complement strand
AACAAGCATTATTTATTCAATGATCTTAGAGACGATACCGGCACCAACAGTACGACCACCTTCACGAATAGCAAAACGAAGCTTCTCTTCCATCGCTATCGGAACGATCAACGAAACATCCATGGCAACATTGTCGCCTGGCATAACCATTTCCGTTCCTTCTGGAAGCGTAACAATACCTGTAACATCCGTCGTACGGAAGTAAAACTGAGGACGATAATTCGTGAAAAATGGTGTATGACGTCCACCTTCATCTTTTGTCAAAATGTAAGCTTCTGCTTTAAAACGTGTATGAGGCGTAACAGATCCTGGCTTCGCCAATACTTGACCACGCTCAATCCCTTCACGGTCAACACCACGAAGCAGAGCTCCTATATTATCACCCGCTTGACCCTGATCTAAAAGCTTGCGGAACATTTCAACGCCTGTAACCGTCGTCTTAGACGTTGGACGAATACCGATAATCTCGATTTCCTCTCCAACTTTAATAACACCACGCTCAACACGACCTGTTACAACTGTTCCACGACCCGAAATCGAAAACACATCCTCTATCGGCATCAAAAATGGTTGATCAACAGGACGTTCAGGAGTTGGAATATAATTATCAACTTCACTCATTAAAAGACGAACAGCATCTTCACCAATGCTTTTATCCTTATCCTCAAGAGCTGCCAACGCAGAACCCTTAACAATTGGTATATCATCGCCTGGAAAATCATATTTGGATAAAAGTTCCCGGACCTCAAGCTCTACAAGCTCCAAAAGTTCTGCATCATCAACCTGATCAACTTTATTAAGAAAAACAACAATTGCTGGAACACCAACCTGACGCGCAAGCAAAATATGCTCACGTGTCTGAGGCATTGGGCCATCAGCTGCGGAAACAACCAAAATAGCACCATCCATCTGTGCTGCCCCTGTGATCATGTTCTTCACATAATCAGCGTGTCCCGGACAATCAACGTGCGCATAGTGACGATTTTCCGTTTCATACTCAACGTGTGCTGTAGAAATAGTAATCCCACGTGCACGTTCCTCTGGGGCAGCATCAATTTGATCATAGGCTTTAAATTCACCAAAATATTTCGTAATCGCTGCTGTCAACGAAGTCTTCCCATGATCAACGTGACCAATCGTACCAATATTAACATGCGGTTTTGTTCGTTCAAACTTGCTCTTCGCCATC
>NZ_JBHIMK010000348.1:0-1194 GCF_042194085.1 Bartonella sp. MU70NMGDW | reverse complement strand
TGGAACAACACAATGAACAGACCGCGCACCCTTGCTCTCAACTATGGATCCTATAATGCTGTCCGCATGCTGATCGGCGTTTACCATGCGATTTTTTTAATGTCCATGGGAGTTAGTCTGGCGCAATTAGCTCTGCTTCAGGTTGTCTTTTCCACCACCATTCTGCTGCTTGATTTTCCCTGCGCTGTTTTATCTGACAGATATCGACGTAAATATTCCGTTATGGCTGGGGTCTTTATGACAGGAGTATTTTATCTTCTATGCCTTCAAGCTCCCAATATGACGGCACTTATTATTGCGCAAATTCTCTATGCAGCGGGCATTTGCATCATTGTCAGCGCCATTGACGGATGGATTTACCATTCTCTAGGCGATAAACAGGATCACTTTTCGCATTATGCTCATCTCTACCACCAAGTTAACTCTTTCGGAAGTATTCTCAGTGGGATTGTAGGAATTGGAACGATCTATTACTCTGGACAATATTTTATGGGATATATCATCTCATGCCTCATGATGGGATTTATTTTTTTGATATTCCTTATTGTTCCGGAAGAAAAGAAAACGACAATTGAAACATCCAAAACAAAAACAATCTTGCACAATGCCAAGGAAACGCTCTGGATATTTCAAAATACAGTAGGAGGAGCATGGTTTATTTTCCTCATGTGCCTTTTTAGCGCTGGTATTCAGATTATTTATCATTTCTGGCAACCGATAATACTTTCAGGAGGAAAAATTCATCACCTCAACAGTTCGCAAATGCTCGTCTTGATGTGCTGCCATATTGGAGCCTTTTCAGCACAATATTTTTCAAATTTACTGATGTCTAAGTATCATGTTCTTGATAAAAAATATAAGAATTCTATAAAATATTTTTCCTTCTTTTCTGCGCTGATGTGCATAGCGCTCTATTTTTTAGTTCATAGCCATCAAACTGCTGCATCAGTCATCGCCTTCTCTTTAATCCATGGATTTATTTGCACTGTACCGATCGGTGCAAAAAGCTTATTTTTCTCAGAACTTAACCAAAAACAAACGCAACATATTTCTGGTATTGTTGGTGCTGTCTCTTTCAGCGGAAGAATATTTTCAATTACAGTATTGAGTATTATTTCTTTTCTTCCTGCAAAAGTTTCTCCATCTTACTACCTAATATTACCGACCATTACTTTTTTCATGTGTGGTTTGGTT
>NZ_JBHIMK010000347.1:0-1199 GCF_042194085.1 Bartonella sp. MU70NMGDW | reverse complement strand
GAGGAAACTTATCAACAATGGTATCGAGAAAGCATCGATGATCCAGAAAGCTTCTGGGCCAAACATGGTCAACGCATTGAATGGTTTAAACCTTTTACAAAAGTAAAAAACACTTCTTTTAACGGAGATGTCTCCATTCAATGGTACGAAGATGGGATAACAAATGTTGCCTATAATTGCATTGATCGCCACCTGAAAACCCATGGAGACAAAATCGCGCTTATTTGGGAAGGAGATAATCCTTATCATGATAAAAAAATAACCTATAACGAGCTTTATGAACATGTTTGTCGTTTTGCTAATCTTTTGAAAAGTCGTGGTATTAAAAAAGGCGATAAAGTAACCATTTATCTTCCCATGATACCCGAAGCAGCCTATGCTATGCTCGCGTGTGCCCGCATTGGTGCTGTTCATTCGGTTATCTTTGCTGGCTTTTCTGCTGAGGCAATAGCAGGACGCCTTGTTGACTGCGAATCAACCTTCATCATTACCGCTGATCACGGCTTGCGTGGCGGCAAACGGATCAACTTAAAAGACAATGTTGATCATGCTATTGAGATAGCAGCACGCCAAAACGTACATGTAGACCAAGTCATGGTTATACGGCGGACTTGTGGACCCATTCAATGGATAGAGGGGCGTGATTTTTGGTACCATGAAGAGATAACTCATGCCAAAACAGATTGCCCACCAGAACCAATGAACGCTGAAGATCCACTTTTTATTCTTTATACTTCAGGCTCCACCGGCAAACCCAAAGGCGTTTTGCATACCACAGCGGGCTATCTTGTTTATGCCGCGATGACACATCAATACGTTTTTGATTACCATCCCGATGAAGTTTACTGGTGTACAGCTGATATTGGTTGGATTACCGGTCATTCTTACTTGGTTTATGGACCTTTATGCAATGGTGCGACTACTTTAATGTTTGAAGGCACACCAACCTTTCCTGACAAAGGAAGATTTTGGCAAATTGTCGACAAACACCAAGTTAATACACTCTATACCGCACCAACAGCTATCCGCGCCTTGATGGGAGCAGGAAATTCGTTTGTTGAACACTCAAACAGGACATCGTTGCGTCTTTTAGGCACGGTAGGAGAACCGATTAACCCAGAAGCATGGGAATGGTTTTATCATACAGTTGGAAATGACCGTTGTCCGATTCTCGATACATGGTGGCAAACGGAAACAGG
>NZ_JBHIMK010000346.1:0-1208 GCF_042194085.1 Bartonella sp. MU70NMGDW | reverse complement strand
TTAAAGCGTTGCAAATCCGTGGATAAATGCCAAGGCATCGCACCTTCACGACCTATAACACCATTTTCTGCAACAGCAGCAATTAAACAAATGGAAATCGTCATATTGCTACCGGCGCTTTAATATGGGGTTGTGCTTCATAATTAAGCAACTCAAAATCCTCAAATTGAAAAGAAAAAAGATCTGTTACCGCTGGATTTATACGCATACATGGCAAAGCATTTGGTATACGAGACAATTGATATTTTGCCTGTTCAAAATGATTAGAATAAAGATGAGCATCTCCCAGAGTATGAATAAAATCGCCTACTTTAAGACCGCTTACTTGCGCAATCATCATCGTTAGCAATGCGTAGGATGCAATATTGAATGGAACACCTAAGAAAATATCCGCTGAACGCTGATAAAGTTGACAAGATAATTTACCCTCCGCAATGTAAAATTGAAAAAGACAATGACACGGAGGCAAAGCCATTTCCTCTATTAATGCAGGATTCCAAGCTGATACAATCAAGCGACGAGAATCTGGCGTTTCCTTAATCATCGCTAAAAGATTGTTAATTTGATCAATATGGCGTCCATCAGGAGCAGGCCAAGAACGCCACTGATAACCATAAATAGGACCAAGATTTCCCTTTTCATCAGCCCATTCGTCCCAAATCGATACACCATGCTCTTTCAACCATGCGATATTTGTATCGCCTTTAAGAAACCACAAAAGCTCATAAATAATTGAACGTAAGTGTAGTTTCTTTGTTGTCAACAATGGAAATCCTGCTTGTAAATCAAAGCGCATCTGATACCCAAAGATAGATCGCGTTCCAACACCCGTTCGATCTGTCCGATCAATACCCTGATTTAAAACATGAGATAAAAGAGCAAGATATGACTTCATAGGGCTATTATGTCCGATTCTTCTCATTATAGAAAATAAAAACTGTAAAATCCGTACAAACATAATTCAAATCTTTTTCCAAAAACATCTTACACAAGAAATTATCATGATCTGACTAAATTTTTGATGCAAAAGATAAAATACTATAGACAGCTTCTAAGAAAATGACATAAATGAACTAAGATGGATAAACATGAAATAAAGGGATCGACTATGGAAAAACAAGAAGCTTTAAAACCACATGATACAAGAAAACGTATCTGGGCTATCGTGTCCAGTGCATCAGGTAATCTAGTAGAATGGTATGACTTTT
>NZ_JBHIMK010000345.1:0-1212 GCF_042194085.1 Bartonella sp. MU70NMGDW | reverse complement strand
ATCTGCTACAAAAAATGAAATAATGACAAAAATAAAAAATAAAAAAAATGATAATTTGATTAAAAAACGTATCATGGACAATCAATGTACTGCAGTGGTAAATACAATAAAAGAAGCATTTTATACACTGTTTCTTTATAAACAATTTATAAAATGTGCTTTTTATAAAATTGAGTATTCATGTATTGGATCTATATCGTTGGCTTTTCTATAAATATGGCACAATGCCGCTGTATAAAATGGGATACATTGTCTATTCAGTAAAAAATTAACATCTCAATTATACACTTATAGGCTAATCATGTTAATGAACATACTATGATAAAAAATGAGAGATATAACCATGTTGTGTACATACTTATTTTAAATAATAATTCACCCTCTTATCTTAGTTGAAAAGTCTAAAAAGAGTAAAACTCTGTTATTCTGACTCTAGTGTCGATAAAATATTTATATTATCTATAAAATTTTTACTGGAATGTTATGAAAATGATCAGCATGTCGATAAAAACATAAAAAAATAGCTGCATCTCTTATGATTACAGCTCAAACCAGTTTTTTTCTATAACATTGTAAACATCAATTTCATTGATACTTATGAAAATTATTGAATAGAAGGAATTTATACAAAAATATAATAATATTAAGAGATAATTATTCTTACAAAACCGTTTATGGATAAGTAACCATCTATATGTAAATTATAAAGAATAGATAATGATTGTCGTCTTTTTAGCGTTATAGGCAAATATTTTAAATTTTATTTTAAATAATAAGTAAGCATATGCCCCAAAATGAAGAATAACGTGGTATTATTGTTTAGATAATTATATGTTATAATGCAGTTTGCAAACACCAAAATGATCTTGAATGCTAATCATTTGGTGCTCCCCCTATACATATTAAAGATTTGTAAAAAATGAAATGAATAAAAATTCATAAGAACTCTTGTTGATTTATCAACTTATAAATTGATATAATGAAGCTGCTCATTTTAGGAGTTTGAAAGGAAAAAGCAATAATGTCAATGCACTTCTCTCTGGCTGAAAGTGAGAACTAATTCATATTCGTTTCCTAATTTATATTCGTTTCTTTGTAAATAATAAAGGCAACTGAAAATAAAAGTAATGACAACAAAACGAAAGACGACCCGAAAAAAAACTGTAAAACACCGTAAATACTCTAGTAGTATTGTTATAACACTTCTTCTTA
>NZ_JBHIMK010000344.1:0-1214 GCF_042194085.1 Bartonella sp. MU70NMGDW | reverse complement strand
TCACCACGTGTGTTGCCTACAATCCAATTGTTGCCTCGTTTGTGCCCTTGGGGAAGAAGCATTTCTGCTATTCTATCTGCTTGTGAGATAAGTTTTTGTTTGATTTCAAAAATTGTGCTCATGGTCATTCGTGATATTATTGCTGTTTTTCTCAAGATGTGAGGGGGGACTCTATTTTTGCTGTTTTAGCTGTTTGATCTGATAGTGAAATCCTGTGGTGCTATTTGGGGGCTTATGGGGCTTTGCCGGTCTACTTTGAGCGCTTCTCTGTCGCTCTTGGCTTTCCAATGGGCTTAGCTTTCACTCAAACCTTCTGAAACTGCTGCCTTGATGTCTGCTTGCCAATGTTCAGGAAGGCGATGCCCTTTGGAAAGAAGGAGGGGGTAAAAAAGGGCGGGGTGGATATGCCTCTGAGGGGTTGTGCCCTGCTGTGGGGCGCTTGCTGAGATGTGTGCTGATGTGTGTGTTGAGACGCCTGCTGGGATGTGTTTTGGGATGCATGTGTGGAGGAGTGGTTTGTTGCCAAAGAGTTTGCTCTTCATTGAAAGTTTTTGAAACTGCTGCGTTGATAACTATTTGCTAAGGGCATGGAAAACGGTGCCCTTGGGCAACTGAGGTAGTGGTTTTTTTGTTGAAAGAAGGCGGAATGGATGCAGAGAGGCTGGGGAGTGTTTGTATCCCTTTGCGTGCAAGAAATGAGGCGTGTAGGGCGAGCGTTTTTGTGATGAGAGTAGTAGGGGTGATGTTGACTTGTTTTGCTGTATGAAGAGCTTATTTCATTGTTGTTTTTGTTGTTTCTTTTGTGGTTTTGAAACATTTTTTGTCCCCGCGCGTGCTTGAAAAATAGGTTGTTCGTGTGATGTCAAAAATTGTCATTATAGTTGATCAAACTGCGGTAAAGCATGTCGTTGCTCTCAGGGATGAAAGATGAGGAGCTCCCCTGTTTTTGCTGTTCTAGCCGTTCGATCTCACGGCGAAACCAGTTGCGCCATGTGGCTTGCCAGTCTACTTTGAGAGCTTCTTTGCCACTCTTGGCTTGCCAATAGTCGCGAAACTTCTTTTCTTGCCAATGAGCTTGGCTCTCACTCAAACCTTCTGAAACTGCTGCCTTGATGTCTGCTTGCCAATGTTCAGGAAGGCGATGCCCTTTGGCAACTGAGGCAGTGGGTTTTTTGTTGGAAGAAGGCGGGATGGATACAGAGAGGCTGGAGGGG
>NZ_JBHIMK010000343.1:0-1215 GCF_042194085.1 Bartonella sp. MU70NMGDW | reverse complement strand
ACCACATGATACAAGAAAACGTATCTGGGCTATCGTGTCCAGTGCATCAGGTAATCTAGTAGAATGGTATGACTTTTATGTTTATTCCTTTACGTCCATTTACTTTGCATCACAATTTTTTCCCTCAGATGGCAATGTCGTTACACAACTTTTAAAAGCGGCTGGTGTCTTTGCTATTGGTTTTCTTATGCGCCCAATCGGCGGATGGCTTTTTGGCTTCATTGCCGATCGTTACGGACGCAAACGCTCAATGCTTATCTCAGTTTTTATGATGTGTGGTGGTTCGTTCTTAATCGCCCTACTCCCTACCTATGAAACCATTGGAGTAGCAGCAGGAATTCTTCTACTTTTACTCAGAATGCTTCAAGGGCTTTCTGTCGGTGGTGAATATGGTACAACAGCAACTTATATGAGTGAAATCGCCCTCAAAAATCGCCGAGGATTTTTTAGCTCTTTCCAATACACCACACTGATTGGTGGTCAACTTCTAGCCAGTCTTGTTATATTCATTTTAGCGCTTTATCTCACTGAAGATCAGCTAAAAGCATGGGGCTGGCGTATCCCATTTGCCATTGGTGGACTAGGAGCAATTGTTGCGATTTATCTACGCCGCACGCTCCATGAGACAACGACCAAAGAAAGTCGTTCTAATGCACAAGCTGGTAGTATTAGGGGACTCTTGAACAACCACCGAAAAGCTTTTTTTCTAGTTATCGGCTTTACCGCTGGAGGATCGCTCACATTCTACACCTATACGACTTACATGCAGAAATATCTGATTACAACCACCGGCTTTGATAAACATACAGCCACAACTGTGATGACTGCTGCACTCTTTGTTTTCATGTTACTTCAACCTGCATTTGGTTTTATGGCTGATAAAATTGGAACAAGAACTTCACTCCTTATTTGGAGTGTCTTATCTATTATCTTTACCATTCCCGGACTTAATGTGATTGGTAGTACTGATAGTACATGGATTGCTTTATCAGTCATTATTGGAATGCTATGCATTATGAGCTTTTATACATCCATCTCTGGCATTGTAAAATCAGAAATGTTTCCCGCTTCAGTACGAGCAATAGGAGTTGGGCTCTCTTATGCTATTGCCAACGCACTGTTTGGCGGTTCTGCTGAATATGTCGCGCTTGGATTAAAAGATCTTGGATATGAATCTGTCTTCTATTTTTATATAACCGGCATGATGATTATTGC
>NZ_JBHIMK010000342.1:0-1223 GCF_042194085.1 Bartonella sp. MU70NMGDW | reverse complement strand
TTCTCATAACAGATCAAAATGGTTATCGTTTAAATCTTTAATTCGAGATTTACTGTTTCAAAAATAATTTTAATATCCTAAATGAAAACAAAAGCGAGATGAAAAAACCTTCACATATAATTCGAATGCTATTACATAGAACTTACTCTTATGACAAAATATATAACATTATGAATAAAAACGAAATATTCCAACATGAGAACCAGAAACAAAAATGCTTTCAAACCTCACGATATACTTTGTAACTTCTGCTTCACATGCTTTTGTTCTCTCTAAAATTTTTAATATGTTCCGCATATAAATAATCGTGATATCTTTTAGCAACATTCTTGATCATAACTATCATCTTTAGATGAGTGATATTTATGATTATTTTTTTCAGAAATATCGCTCCACACACTGCTTTATCTCACATTCACTAACCTAAATTAAGAGATGTTTTTTATCTTTATAGTTTTCCTCCATCCTTTATGATTTTATCTCCTCTTAAAAGGTTGTACAATCAATGATATAACGCTAAATGTTTATCCTAACGATAAAGCCACTGAGCACCACTATCTTTACGCTTATAAAGAACAAGCTGGCACTATCACACACTTTGTTAGATATCGATGTTGGCAGATAGCCCTTGATACTTGAGAGAGTTCATAAGAAGCATTTTAATCCTTCCTTGTACAGTTTTTAACCACCATGAACCATATTATGCAAGAGCCCTTGGACTCTGCTATTTTTATGCTTACGAAGACACCAGCATTTTTTCTCTTAAAATGTTTCCACTATTCATGAAATATGGTTCGGTATATAGATACTTGAGATTTTTTATTCACATGCCAATTCCACAAATAATGTACAAAAGAATATTTTTCGATTGTAAATGCAAAAAATTGAAATAAGAGAATCCTTCTATATTTGCAGTTCTTATGCCAATGGTAAAATGATTAATTATCTTTATAAATTAAAATATTTCGCACTTGTGGTGATAAAGCAGGAATAAAAATACGTCGCGACTGACGACGCTGTACGAGCAAACCTTGATAAACACGTTTTTGTGCCTGACATATTAAGAGTCCACCAAAATAAGGCAAAAGATAGCGTGCAAATGGCTCATAAAAAAATGAGAACAACCGCGAAACATAACCCGTAGAAGGCATATAATGTACAATTTCTTGTATTGGCCCAGAAACAAAATTTGTTTTTTCGAACAAACGAGTAATTTGTTGCCG
>NZ_JBHIMK010000341.1:0-1231 GCF_042194085.1 Bartonella sp. MU70NMGDW | reverse complement strand
ACCCTTTATGGACATGATGTTGGATCACATTATCAAGCACAGGGTTTAAAGTTGTCCAAGCATTTTAAATGAGTTGGGAACCACGAATTTTGATAACATGTATGCAGAAAGCGTATTTTAGATAAAAGAAAATTTTATCCTTCATAAAACCGGCACTATGCATTTTATTTTCAGTTTTCAAAGTTATGGTTTTGTATTTGAGAGGGTATGAGAGGCATTTTTACTTCTTTTTTAAAGAGATTTTATCTATACGAACTCCATTTATGATGTGCAAAAGAATAGTTTTGGTTATTTCATCATGACAAAAGCTAAAATGAAAGAATTTTACTATATTCAATATGTTATTCATATTTATTATTATAATAAATCAATAGGTTAATAAAATTCAATATAACAGTAGCGTATTCACTTTTCAAAGTAAATATGCGAGATTGGATGCTGCACTTGACTCCATTTTTCTAGAGCTTAAATGATCAGTATATTTTATTTCGTATAAAAATTATCCTTGAGAGCCAATAAATAATTTTTGCACTACAGTTTAGTAACAATTTTTTTAATAAACATTGTTCTACTTTTAGTAACTCATTTATAGTCTCAAGATATAATATTTCTGGAAAATTATTCAATTTAATATGGAGATCTTCTATTAGTATGGACATTAAAAAATTTTTATACTTTATGTGAATTAGGCACTGTATATTTTTATAAACTTTCATAAATAAGTAACAGGTCTCAGTTTTGAATATTGATATAAGAAGATTTCTGGATGTATGCGACAGCTTTATTTCCAGTATTAATAAAGGATTTTTTCATCTTTTGGGGGAGATTATGGTTTATACTTAATGATACTCTATATTCTTAATAACTGATAATGTAAGGACCTTTGGAGGGAGAAACGACTTGAAATTATAACTAATTAAGCTGCGGAGCAATCGCTTTCGAAGAGGTATTGGTTTAAAGAGAGTATAACATTTCAATTGCACATGAACAATATATGAGTGGATACGTTATTAATGATACTTCATACTATGAGATTTTAAATTTGGATAAGAGAAATAAAGGCGTTGTTTTTATCAATTAGTTTTTTTAGAAAGTTGCAATCTCTGTTGCTTCTATCTATTCAATAGAGTGTTTTAGGAGAATATCGAATAGGTAGGTACACGGATTCGCTTTTATGCGTTTTAGGATATCTTCTCTTTTCATTTAGGAACAATGGTGCCATCAATGATTA
>NZ_JBHIMK010000340.1:0-1231 GCF_042194085.1 Bartonella sp. MU70NMGDW | reverse complement strand
GCGTTCATATGGCTCATATTGGGCATCCACTCATAGGCGATACAGTTTATGGCAACGCTTTTAAAACAAAATCAAACACATTCAGCCCCACTATTAGAAATGCAATCGATCAATTCAACCGACATGCACTCCATGCTGTAAGTCTTACTTTTGAACATCCTTCTACCGGTAAAGTTATGTCGTTTTCCGCACCACTGCCTCAAGATATGGCTAAACTTATTAAGCTTTTAAAAAAATGAATTGAAACTTTTCCCCTTCTCAAGATTTCACAATAAAATATCTTTTTTTGAACAAAATTGAAAAATATGGTAGAGTGAAGTTATGAAGGTAGTTAGCTATCTAAAACATAGAATTTGCCTTATCAGGGAATTCAGACAGAAGGAGGGTGCTATATGGCCCATATGAACTTATTATCAGTAATGACAGGTGATGGTGGTTTAAACCGTTACTTGGAAGAAGTGCGTCGTTTTCCGATGCTTGAGCCAAAAGAAGAATATATGTTAGCTCAACGTTACCGTGAGCATAATGATCTAAAAGCTGCGCATAGGTTAGTAACTAGCCATTTGCGTCTCGTAGCTAAAATCGCGATGGGATATCGGGGCTACGGACTTCCCATTGGGGAAGTCATTTCAGAAGGCAATGTTGGACTCATGCAAGCTGTTAAACGTTTCGAACCAGAACGGGGTTTTCGTCTTGCAACCTATGCAATATGGTGGATTAAAGCGTCAATCCAAGAATATGTATTGCGGTCTTGGAGTTTGGTTAAAATGGGGACAACAGCCAATCAAAAGCGCTTGTTTTTTAACCTTCGTAAATTAAAAAGTAAACTTCAAGCACTTGATAGTGGCGACCTCAATGCAGAACAAGTAAAAGAAATTGCAACCCAGTTGAATGTCACAGAAGATGAAGTTGTATCAATGAATCGTAGGCTTGGTGGTGACACTTCACTCAACGCACCGATTCGGACAAAAGAAGGGGAAAACAGCGAGTTACAAGATTGGCTGGTGGATGAATCTAACGATCAAGAACAAATTTTAATTGAAAAAAGTGAATTAGAAAATCGCCGTTCCATGCTCATAAATGCTATGGACAATCTCAATGAGCGCGAAAAACGTATATTCAAAGCGCGTCGTTTAAACGATGTACCACTAACCCTAGAAGAACTCTCTGGTGAATTTAACATTAGTCGAGAACGAGTAAGACAAATTGAAATGCGTGCATTTGAAAAAGT
>NZ_JBHIMK010000034.1:3447-19432 GCF_042194085.1 Bartonella sp. MU70NMGDW | reverse complement strand
GCACCACGTTGTGGAGACAAACGACTCCGCCAAAGTGCCTCACAAACATAAATATTCCCAAGACCTGCAACAATAGACTGATCAAGTAAAACGCTCTTGAGAGACATTTTTTTATTAACAAAAGCCTTTTGTAAATAACGACCAGAAAACGAATTACTCATAGGTTCAAGCCCTAGCTTATTTAAAAGTGGATGTTCATAAAGCTTGTCCGTATTGACTAAAAGCATAAATCCAAAGCGACGCACATCATTATAAATAAGATGATAAACTTCACCATCCCTTGTTTGAATATCCATGACAAAATGATCATGCTTAACCAATTTATTTGTCGTTGAAAAAACTGTTCTTAAAAGATCATTCTCTATACGCCATGAACCAGACATTCCTAAATGGCTTAAAATCGTTTCATTCTGAGAAAGATGGAATAATAAATATTTTGCACGCCGACCAAGTTCTATAATTGTTCTGCCAATAAGGCGCTCAGAAAAAGCCTCAGGAAAAGGAAAGCGCAAATCTCTACGATTAAGTCTGACAGATACTATCTTTGCATCAGTTACAACAGACTCAAGTCCACGACGAACTGTCTCTACTTCAGGAAGTTCAGGCATCTCTCTTCTTTAAAAATTATACACTTTTCAATTGTATCACAAATAAATTGACTTCTTTTCCCTCCTCAAAGAACAAAGGTTTCCTCTACATCTGCTCTATAAGAAACAAATTTTTGATAACTGGATTTCTCTTAGCTTCCTACTCATGTGAGTCACCTAACTAAAGGCTTTATGGCCAAGCCCTGCCTTGAATATTCACCTAGCACTCTAAAATACTTAACGTATCAATGAGGCTTACATCCCACCCCACCTCAAATGCGGCATAATAGGATTAAGCCCATTCACCCTTACGAAATACAGGAACTCTTACACCATCTTGGGTAATGCCATCGATATCAATTTCGCCAGAACCAATCATCCAGTCAATATGAATGACACTTTTATTACCACCACGTGCTGCAATCTCCTCTGACGTCAATGATGCCCCATCTAAAAAGCATTTGGAATAACACTGTCCTAAAGCAATATGACATGCAGCATTTTCATCAAATAAGGTATTATAAAAAAGAAGGTCACTCTTAGAAATTGGTGAAGAATGGGGCACAAGAGCAACTTCGCCCAATCGGCTTGCACCCTCATCACTTTGCAAAACCTGTTGCAAAACTTCCTGACCCGTTGATGCACGAGACTCAACAATACGCCCTGCTTCAAAACGTACTTCAATATTATCAACCAGTGTTCCTTGATAGGAAAGTGGTTTCGTCGAACGAACAAAACCTTCAACCTTATGAGCATGAGGAGTCGTGAAAACTTCTTCTGTCGGAATATTCGGATTGCAAATAACACCATTTTGAGCAACGGATGCACCACCATGCCATTCATGATCATCTGCCAAACCAACAGTTAAATCTGTCCCTGGTCCTGTAAAGTGTAAGGCAGAAAAACGCTGCTCATTAAGCCAAGATGATCGTTTCTTTAAATTCTCGTTATGGACAACCCACGCATGTACCGGATCTTCTTCTGTAACACGTGAAGCAGAAAAAATTGCATCGGCTAATTTTTTAATCGCCTCATTCAGTGGTAAAGAAGGAAACATTGCCTCAGCCCATCCTGCTGTTGGATAAGCAACAATTGACCAATTTATAGCAAAATTCGATATTTTTTTGAGAGCAGGCTGGTAAGCTAGTGAAGTCGCCTTATTCAAACGCGCAACCTTATCAAAATCTTGATTGGAAAGGAGCAAAGGATTATCACCAACAATCGCTAAACGCGCTGCCCCATTTTCAAAAGCCTTCGCCATTCCCTCATAAAGCCAAGAAGGGGCACAATCAAAACTAGTTTTATGGGCATTTTCAAAACGTGTAAGCGATAATATATCATCACTAAAAATTGGTGTAATGACACCAGCACCAACCTTATAAGCATGATATGCAATACGCCGAACAAAAGGTAATGCTGAAACTGGAGCAGTCAAAACAAGATCCTGCCCCTCTTGTAAATTCAACCCCACTTTTACTGTAATTTCTGCAAGACGATTAAGCATTTCAGGCGAAATTGTCTCATGAATATCAAAGTACATTAGCAATACCCTTCTTTAAATAAAATGCGTTCTTTACGTCGTCATCTTATAAATTTTTTTAGATCCTTCGAGTTCATTTTCTCTACGTATATTTATGCGTGTCATTATCGCTAAAAGGTTCACTTAATTCATAAACCGCAATGGGTATATAACCCTTCTTTTGTCGTGAAAAACTTACCAGTTTCTATGTCGTTTTTCTAACATTGCAACAATTGCATTTAACTGATCTGATGAAGGCAAAGTCATAATCGTTTTATTTTCCTCTTTCCTAGCTAGATGTTGAGGTGCATAGGCAGGAATAGGAACTTTATCAAGCTGCACCATAGCAAAATGCGCAGGGTGTGCCGTCTTGGACTGTGCTACTTCTATCGAAGGAGATGCACTTTTCTCTACCTTTACTCCCCTACTTTCTAAACCTTCATCTATAAAGCTTGGCGCATGACCAGAACGTTCTTGAGCAAAAGCATAAGCAACATCATAAGGGCGATTATTTGTAGGAACTTGAAGTTCTCCATCACGTGATCGTTTTTCATAAAAAGCATTTCCCCCTGCAACCTGAACATAATGCATGTTTTTATACGGGAAAGACAAACCAGCGGTATGAAAAAACTTAGCGTGTCTAACTTTCTTATCTCGCTCACCCCGTAAAACAGCATCAGCCGCCTCTCTTACACGAGCAACAGATGCTTTCTCCGTCATAGGACGCGTTAAAACACCAGGAGCAAACTGCCTATATTGACCAACAACACCACAAATCGTCTTAGGATAGGCGGTCGAATTAACACGATTCATAACAACCGTTCCAACGGCAATCATTCCTTCACGGCTTGTGCGATTTGATTCAAAATACATCGCTCGCATAAGACATTGACGCTCTGTCAATGGATATGTAACCGTTTTTGTCTTATTATTATTTATTTTTCCAGTCTCTAAATGATTTGAAGCACACCCCACAACAACTAACGGCGCTACACAACAGGTAACAAATACATTCCAACGATTTTTTTTCATCTTATGCAACACATTCCTATAATCTCTGAGCTATTCAAGTCTTGAAATGAGCTTTAAATGTATCTCTCAATAAAGTACATAGCTAACTGTTACCACTCAGTAAAATTTTAATACAAGAGGTAATCAAAAAGTATCTATGCAAAATAAAAAATAAAAAACTCTTAATTTACAGATCAATATTGTTATTCTTTATGGTTCAATATAGGCCATAATAGCCCACACGTTCCAATTACAATGAAGTAACACTATCCACTTCTCCTACATACAAAAAATTTGGATACCAAAACTCTTTGCATCGATATTAAAAAAATAATACAGATATCCCCTTTAATATAAAATTTTAACAAAATGATCTGAAAGGAAATTCCCCTAGAAAACTCCCCTCCGTCCGCAATACGAGTGATGATATCATCCAATATACAAATATGTCAAACTAAGAGTTAGAAATCTGCCATGCTTCTCTGAAAAACTCTTTGTTTCTTCTTTGTGCTTTTCCATAGTATAGCTATCTTATTCTTTCTATAGCTGCACTGTAAGAAAATACTCATAATATCTACAAACTGATTTTATACATATAAGAAAAATTTTAATCTATTTTCTTCTCACCTATCCCAACTTTATAAGTAAGGTCATCGCGAGGACGATCAGAAGACATATGGTACCCCGTTATGATATAATGCAGCATTTCAGCAATATTCGTAACATGATCACCAATTCGTTCAATATTCTTTAAACAAAACAGCAAGTGCGTACAAACCGTAATATTGCGCATATCTTCCATCATATATGTCAAAAGTTCACGAAAAAGAGAAGTATACAAAGCATCAATCTTCTCATCACGCTCACGCACAGCGTCAACACGCTCTAATAGGCGACTCGTATAAGCATTTAAGACTTCTTTTAATTGATTGAGTGCTAAAGCTGTAATTGTTTCAAGCCCATGATAAACAGAAGCAGATTGACGTATTTCTGAAAGTGCAACAGTCCTTTTAGCAATGTTTTTGGCCATATCCCCAATCCGCTCAAGATCAGAAGAAATACGAATGGCTCCAATAATTTCACGCAAATCGACAGCCATCGGTTGGCGTTTGCAAATAATAGCAACCGCTTTTTCATCAATGTCACGTTCTGCTTCATCTAAAAATACATCATCGGCAATCACTGTCGTTGCAAGTTGAAGATCACTACACACAACCGATGCTACAGAACGTTCAATCATTCTTTCTGCATGGCTCCCCATTTCTATAATCCTTGCTTTTAAATATTTTAGTTCTGCATCATAAGAACGGACAGTATGGTTCATAGACATATCTTACACTCCTCAATTCACCTATCCAAAACGCCCCGTAATATAATCTTGCGTCCGTTGCTCTTTTGGTGAGGTAAAGATCATTTCAGTCGCACCAACTTCTACCAAATGCCCTAAATGAAACATAGCCGTATATTGAGAAACACGTGCGGCCTGTTGCATGGAATGCGTTACAATAACAATTGTATAATTTTGCCGTAACGCATCGATAAGCTCTTCAATCCGTGCCGTCGCAATGGGATCAAGAGCTGAACAGGGCTCATCCATCAAAATAACTTCAGGGCTAACCGCAATAGCACGTGCAATACACAAACGCTGTTGTTGTCCCCCTGATAAACTTGTTCCAAGATCATGAAGACGGTCTTTTACTTCTTCAAACAAACCTGCCTGCCTCAAACTTTTTTCAACCACATCATGCAATTCAGAGCGCGTTTTAACTAAACCATGAATGCGTGGACCATACGCAACATTCTCAAATATAGATTTTGGAAAAGGACTGGGCTTTTGAAAAACCATTCCAACACGAGCGCGCAATTCTACAACATCAATCCTCTGGTCATAAATATTCTCCCCATCTAAGGTAATAAGACCGGTTGTTTTAGCGCCTTCAATCGTATCATTCATACGGTTAAAACAACGCAAAAAAGTCGACTTTCCGCATCCTGATGGACCAATCAAGGCTGTTACTTGATGTTCAGGAATATCAAGTGTAATACCATGGAGTGCTTCTTTGTCTCCATAAGAAACCTTCACATCCTGACCGCGCATTTTAATCTTCATTACAAAAATTCACCTTACAAAAATCTTATCAAAGCTGTTGTTTTATTAAAATTACTGGCGGCGTTCAAATCGTCGACGTAAAAAAACCGCAGAAATATTCATGATCGCAAGAAAAATCATTAATACAATAATAGCTCCTGATGTCTTTTCAACAAAAGCGCGCTCTGCTTCACCCGCCCACATAAAAATTTGAACAGGCAAAGCCGTTGCTGGATCCATGGGGGTCGTAGGAATATTCACAACAAAAGCAACCATTCCAATCAAAAGCAAAGGCGCTGTTTCACCCAAAGCCTGCGCGACTCCAATAATTGTGCCTGTCACAATACCAGGCGCAGCTAAAGGAACAACATGATGAAAAATCATTTGTGTTTTTGATGCTCCCAGTCCTAAAGCTGCTGCACGAATAGAGAGAGGAACAGCACGCAGAGCAGAACGTGTTGCAATAATGATCGTGGGAAGAGTCATGAGCGCTAAAACAAGACCACCAACAAAAGAGGCTGAACGTGGTAATCCTAAAAAATTAACAAAAAAAGAGAGTCCTAAAAGACCAAACACAATTGAAGGAACAGCTGCAAGATTATTGATATTAACCTCTATAAAATCTGTAAATTTATTTTTGCGTGCATATTCTTCCAAATAAAGAGCCGTTGCTATGCCTATCGGGAGTGAAACTAATAAAACGATGCCTATCATATAGAGAGAACCAATGATCGCAACACCTAATCCCGCAGTCTCAGGACGACTTGAAGCGCCAAATGTAAAAAAACCAATATTAAATGTTTTATAAAGCGTACCATCATGCGCTAAACGCTTTATCCATTCTACTTGTCGATTAGAAACTTTACGGTTTTTTTCTGCTACACGCAGATCAATCTGTCCCTTATAAGCAGAATCAATATCCGCAGATGCCAAAACTTTAACTTTTTGCATCGTGCCAATCAGTTTTGGATTCTTTGTCACCATTTCACGCAGTTGAACGCGAACACTATTTGAAAACATACGGTTAATGTCCCGCAGAGAGGCTCGATCATTTTGATCTATATTCAGTTTCTTTGCTAAAGCATTGCGTACAAGAAGTGGATAATTCGCCGTCATGAGTACTCGCGGTTTTGTTTTATGTTGACCACTTGGATCAATGATCTTTTCATCCAAATAAATCGATAATGTCATTTCACTTTGAAAAAAAGCTGTATAACCCTGACCAATGATAGACCATAAAAGCGTAAATAAAAAAAACAAACCAATAGAAATGGCAATCAAACCATAGGCACGAAAACGACGTTCAGCCCAATACCGACGCTTGAGGCTAATATTGCGACGAGGGAAAAAATCTTCATTCATTCATATTGTTCCCGATATTTACGCACAATATAAAGAGCCAGAATGTTCATCAAAAGTGTCATAACAAAGAGCGTCATCCCTAAGGCAAAAGCCACCAGAGTTTGTGGAGAATTAAACTCAAAGTCACCGGTCAATTGATTAACAATCTTTACAGTCATCGTAGTCATTGCTTCGAAAGGATTGAGTGTTAAGTTTGCTGCAACACCTGCCGCCAAAACCACAATCATTGTTTCTCCAATTGCACGCGATGCCGTCAACAAAATGGCCCCCATAATCCCTGGAAGCGCTGCTGGTATAACAACTTTTTTAATTGTTTCAGATTGCGTTGCGCCTAAACCATAAGAACCTTCACGTAAAATGCGTGGAACAGCCGTAATAACATCATCCGATAAAGAGGAAACAAAAGGTATCAACATAATTCCCATCACAACTCCAGCAGTCAAAACACTTTGTGCCATAATAAAACCACCCCCATCTGAGAGAGACGCAGAGAGATCACGTAAAAATGGTCCTACAACCTTCAAAGCAAAAAAACCATAAACAATGGTTGGGATGCCAGCAAGAACTTCCAACAATGGTTTTACAATAGCTCGCAATCGCGCAGAAGCATACTCAGCCATATAAAGAGCTGAAAATAGTCCTATAGGTACAGCAAAAAGCATGGCGACAAATGCAATATAAAGCGTACCAGCAAGAAGCGGTATTAAACCAAATTGTCCTACTTCATCGCTTGAGCCACTCGCGGAAAAACGCGGATCCCAAACAGTTCCTAAAAAGAAATTTGAAAAGGATACAGACTGAAAAAAGCTCACTGTCTGAAAAAGCATAGAAAGCGCAATGGCTATTGTTGTCAAAACTGCAACAATAGATGCACAAATTAATCCAATAATAATAAAAGATTCAACCTTATTGCGCGCACGCTGATGAGGCGCAATTTGCATCATTCCACAGATAAAACCAAAGAATGCAATAGCAAAAAGGAAACCATAACCTATAAACTTAAGCTTTTCAGAAGAGAATACCCACGACTGTGCTATTTTGAACACATCATCCGATGCTTCACTAGGTAAAATCAATCCCTTCGCGAATAACTGTGCCTGCACTTCCTTATAGGAAGCGGTAGAAAGATTCCCCTCAAAGCGATGAATCATTTTGACGAGACTTCGAAGTGTCTCCCAAAGTAGATCATGATTTACAGACTCTGTTACATGCGCACTATACGCCCCAAGCTCTCGAGAGGCATTATATTCTAAATAAATTGTACTCCCAGCATCCCAAACAATTAAAAAAATAAAAGCTGGAATAACAGTAATCAAAAATGTCCACCAGCCATAATAATACGCACGAGAATGCATCTTATGTTGTCTGTATTCAAGAATGCGTGCTCGCATATAAGAAATACAAAAGCCACAAAATCCAAAAATCAATAACAGCAAAATAATAAAGGAAATGCGCATTTTATCTTTCAGTTTTTATAAAAAAAATAGCACCCAAGTTTCCTATTCCAGAAATCCAACAAATTTTCCCTGCAAATTATTTCAATGTCATTACTCGACCAGCAGAAAAATCAGAACGCTGCGCTTGACGCTCCTTTTCAGGAGAAACAATCAAACCATATTCAGCCAAAGGACCCTCTGGACCAATCATCTGATCAGAAAGAAAAAAGTCAACATACTCTCGCAAACCTGAAATAATACCTAAATGTGCTTTCTTAATATAGAAAAAAAGCGGACGAGAAACTGGATATTGTCCGCTAGAAATCGTCTCAACTGTTGGCGCAAAACCGTTAATATCGGCAACCTTTAGCCTATCAGCATTATTTTGATAAAAAGACAAACCAAAAATACCAACCCCTGTTTTATTAGAAGTTAGACGCGCAAATGTTTCAGAATAATCACCATCAATATCAACCGCTTTTCCATCCTTACGTATCGCAATACAAGCAGTGTGTATCTCCTTATCATCCATTCCTAAAGACTTCATCACCTCAACTGCCCCACTCTCTTTACACCCCTCAATAAGTAATTTTTCCTCAAAAACTTCACGCGTCCCATGCTTCTCTCCAGGAATATACGCTGCTATCGTCCAATCAGGAAGAGCACTATTAACTGCACTCCATTTCAAAACATTATTCGGTTGCAACTTTCCGTCTATAATAATTCGAGCAGCAAGAGCTTTATAAACATCTACTGGCTTTAACTTCCAATCAGGACCCTTAATATCTGTTGCAAAAACAATACCATCATACCCAATACGTATTTCCTCAACATCTTTTACACCAGCATCAAAACAAGACTGTAATTCACTCGGCTTCATTGCTCGCGAAGCATTGACAATATCAACGGTGTTCTCCCCAATACCACGGCAGAATTCCTTAATACCAGCTCCTGTTCCACCTGATTCGATAACAGGAACCTTAAAATGGGGATAAATTTCTCCAAATGTCTCAGCAACAATCTTTTGATAAGGTAAAACTGTAGATGAACCAGTAATCTGTATTTGATCGCGCGCATTGCCTCCATTTGCTGACAGCAGTAGCGCAAAAATCAATCCCACTCCAATTGATAATACTCTGCTCATCTATAAACTCCCTAAAAATTGAGGACAAAGCCTCTTAATTTATATCATACGGTCATTCTAGTTCACATTTGCAACATAACAAATATAAAAAACAACATGGATCATTTTTTTAAAACCATGTTTTTGTCCTCTGTCAAATAAATTAATTTGAACGCTTGAACTCAATAACATCCCAAAACAAATGAGCAACATCTGTACCGCAGAAGCGTTTAATTTCACGAATTCCTGTAGGAGACGTCACATTAATTTCTGTTATATAATCTCCGATCACATCAATCCCCACAAAAAGAAGACCACGTTCCTTTAAGGCTGGAGCAATACGTTCACAAATCTCATAATCACGTTTTGTTAACTCAACATTTTCCGCGCGACCTCCAACATGCATATTAGAGCGCACATCTGTTTTTGTCGGAATTCGATTAATAGCTCCAACGGGTGTACCATCAAGCAAAATAATCCTTTTATCTCCTTTTCGTACTGCCTCTAAATAGCGCTGAACAATAAAAGGTTCATGATAAATTTCTGCAAACATTTCCAACAATGATGCTAAATTGCGATCATCTTGTTTTAAATAAAAAACACCAGCGCCCCCATTTCCATAAAGTGGTTTAACAATAATATCGCCAAATGTCTCTCTAAAAGCTGTTATTTCTTCAATATCTTTGGTAATTAATGTTTCTGGCATCAGATCAGAAAATTCAGTAACAAAAATTTTTTCTGGGCTATTGCGTACCCATGCTGGATCATTCACAACGAGTGTTTTAGGATGAATACGTTCTAACAAATGAGTCGTCGTGATATAATTGAGATCAAAAGGTGGATCTTGGCGTAAAAGAACCACATCCATATCTGTTAATTCCGTGCGAGCAGGCTTTTCTAATTGATAGTGGCTTCCCTCTTTATCACGCACAATCAATGGCTCTAGTCGTGCAATCACACAACCATCACACAGAGATAAACGATCTGGTGTATAATGGAAGAGAGAATGTCCACGTTCTTGCGCTGCTAAAGCGAGTGCAAATGTCGTATCTCCTTGAATCCGAACTGTTGAAATATGATCCATCTGAATGGCAATTTTCATAAATAAATCCTCCCTATCCTAAAAGCAGACTGGTCTATGCACCATAAACTTAGTAAACAATAAAAGAACTATGACAAGAGAAAATTTATGACACAAGAAACAGATACAAAATTAAACAACAAAGAAATCGAACGCTATGCACGCCACATCATTTTGCCTGAGATTGGTGGTGCAGGGCAACAAAAGCTAAAAAAAGCACGTGTTCTTGTTGTGGGCGCTGGTGGTCTTGGTGCTCCTGTCTTAACCTATTTGGCTGCCGCAGGTGTTGGAACCATTGGAATTGTCGATAACGACATCGTTTCACTTTCCAATTTACAACGCCAAGTTATTCATAAAACAAATGCAATAAACAAAAGAAAAACAGACAGTGCTGAAACCACTATAAAAGCAATAAATCCTCATGTTGTAGTTGAAAAACACACCCTACGCTTAGATAAAAGTAATGTGGATAAACTGCTCAATGCTTACCACATCATTGTTGATGGAAGTGATAATTTTACGACACGCTATCTTCTTGCTGATCACGCTGCCCAATGCAAAAAACCTTTAATAAGTGGTTCTGTAGAACGTTTTAATGGCTCATTAACCGTCCTTATGCCATATAAAGACAATAATCCTCACTATCGCGATTTATTTCCCACGCCTCCGGCTCACGGGACTATCCCAACATGCGCTGAAACTGGAATCATCGGTGTTTTACCTGGCGTTATTGGGACCCTACAAGCAATGGAAGTTATTAAAATGATCACAAATATTGGTGAACCCTTAGTGGGAAAAATTCTTCTCTACAATGGATTATTAGCGCAATTTAATATTATTACTTATAAACGCTCAAATTATAAGAAAAATGCCATAGTTATTAAGAAGCTTGGGGAATCATGATTATGTCCCCTCCCGCATTAATTTTTAGCACTCTCGCAATATGTCGCAATATGTATTGAAATACTGATGTTTTATCGTAAGTCATCGAAACACTGTAACCAATGGAAACTATTAAATTTATCACAAATATGGAAGACCTTTTGTGAAAAAATAATTCTCTATAATAGCTTATCAGCATAATTTCATGTCATCGTCTATAAATGAACAGAGACTCGTGCAAACTTAGCTGCCATCAGTATTCTTGTGTAAAAAATTTTCGAAGTAGATAAAAATATAATCAGCAGAACTCTATTCAACTATTTTACTATTCACACATAAAAATTGCTTCCAATTTGCTTCACATGAAAGTGCTTACTTCATACCATAACCTATAAACAAATAATCTAAATCATATTTTAGTTATCGATACTATAAAAGGTCAATGATCTGTCCCTACACCTCTAACCTCAAGAGAAAACGTCTATTCATCAAGCATCATAAAAAGCAGCTTAGGATTATTGCACGTATAAGAATAATCAATTGTCTCTGTTCGCAAGAAAAGTACATAGGGATTGATGTGTATAGAAGGATTGAGATAAACCTCGTGGAGAGCTTTAATTACATAATCATTGCATTCAGAAGCAGAAAGCTGCAGCTCATGAATTGATAATCCTTCAGCAATAATTTCACAGACAAGTATATGTAGAAAAAGTGAAGCACACAAATCTTGAAAACCAATCTACAGATGACAGCGTAAAGAGTGCATTTTTATAAAAGATCTCTTTAAAATAAGCGAGTCAATATGCAACGTTAAATGTATTCTGTTTTGCGTGAGGGGCGTTCCCCCTAACAAAACATCAATAAGAACTCTTTTGATAAAACAGTGAAACTAAAATTACAAAAAAATCAGACATCTTTCTAAAATTAACATTTATGGTATAAGTTAATTTAGCTCTTTTGCTTTATTATTATCCATTGGTAAAGGAACAGGATGATCGGATAAACTGCGTAAATAAAGCAAAAGATCGGCACGATCTTGGTCATTTTTAATTCCACGAAAAGACATAATGGTCCCAGGAAAAGCTTCACGTGGAGAATGTAGATAACGATCTAACGTTACAAAATCCCATTTTTGATCAGAATGAGCACGCAATGCCCGTGAATAAGCAAAACCTGCTGCTGATGCCAAAGGGCGGTTAACAATCTCCCAAAGAACTGGACCAACACGCCCTGCTTCATTGCGTCCAGAAGTATGGCATATGGCACATTGGCGAAAAAGTTTACGGCCATTTTCAAAATTGCCTTGTTGAAGACGGCTATTTAGTGATAGGGAAACATCAGGTGCTTTTTGTTTTTCTTGAAATGTATCATTCTTGGCAACTGTATAATAGTATTGGACTGATGTAGGATGATCGTAAATTATATTACTGAGTGTGGAAATCCCCACAATAATAACCAGAACACATAAACAAGCACAAATAAAATAAATAAATCTCGGACGATTCATAAAAACTCAAATGTTCACGGTTTCATTACCATTTTTAGTTTAAGCTTTTTCTTTATAACACACAACATCATAAATGCATCACAGATGACATTTGGAATCTTACAATGGCTCTTGAACCAATTATTCTTATTCCTGCTCGTATAGGCTCAACCCGTCTTCCTCGAAAAGCTCTCGCTGAAATTGGCGGAAAGCCGATGATTGTACATGTCGCAGAACAAGCCAAAAAAGCTGCAATAGGGCGTACGATCGTTGCAACAGATCATAATGATATTGCTAAAGCTGTTGCAGATTATGGGCATGAATGTATCATAACACAAGGTGATCATAAGTCTGGATCTGATCGTATTTATGAAGCTTTAATGCGTATTGATCCGAAACAACGTTACAATACCATTTTAAATATACAAGGTGACTTACCAACAATAATGCCTCGTGAAATCATTCATGCGCTACGCCCTTTAGAAAATAGCTTTACTGATATTGCAACCTTGGGTGCTCGAATCATTGAAGAAAATGAAAAAAGAGATCCCAATGTCGTCAAAATCATTGGTACACCTCTTTCTCAAAATCGCCTTCGTGCTCTTTATTTTACGCGTACCACAGCACCTTATGGAGATGGTCCTCTTTATCATCATATTGGAATATACGCTTATCGGCGCGAAGCACTTGAGAAATTTGTATCATTCAAACCCTCTACACTTGAGCAACGTGAAAAACTTGAACAATTACGTGCATTAGAAAACAATATGCGTATCGATGTGGAAATAGTCGATACAATTCCCTTAGGTGTAGACACACAACATGATCTCGATAGAGTTTGTGAGATTTTAGCATGAAAATACTTAAAAAAACCAATAAAATTTCTTTCCAAGGAGAATACGGCGCTAATTCCCATATTGCTTGCTCCAATATGTTCCCCAATATGGATGCTGTTCCCTCTGCTACTTTTGAAGACGCGCTTAATTTAGTGGAAAGTGGGAAAGCTGATCTTGCTATGATCCCTATTGAAAATACTCTTGCAGGACGCGTTGCAGACATTCATCATCTTTTACCGCAATCATCTCTTTATATTATTGATGAATATTTTTTACCTATCCATTTTCAATTAATGGTTTTGCCCGGCGTTACATATGACGAAATTAAAACCGTCCACAGCCATACGCATGCCCTTGCACAATGCCGAAAAATCATACGAAACAACGGTTGGAAACCTGTTGTTTCTACAGACACTGCTGGAGCTGCAAAATTTATTAAAAAAAATGCTAAACGCTCACAGGCTGCCTTAGCACCTTTAATCGCAGCAGAACTCTATGGACTTGATATTCTTGAAAGTGATGTTGAAGATAACCCTCATAATATTACCCGTTTTGTCATCCTTTCACGCTCCAAACGACATGTCCCCAAGCCTAAAAATGGCGAAAAAATTATCACCAGTCTTCTTTTTCGAGTGCGCAATGTCCCAGCTGCTCTCTATAAAGCTATGGGAGGATTTGCAACGAATGGTATCAATATGACAAAATTAGAAAGCTATCAAATTGGTGGAAATTTCAATGCAACACAATTCTTTGTTGATATTGAAGGACATCCTGAAGACCCGATGATGAAACTTGCCTTAGAAGAATTATCTTTCTTTTCTGCAGAACTGCGTATTATCGGTACTTATCCAGCACAAAACGATCGAACATCGTATATATAAAAGCAATTAAACTGCCATCATTCTTTGCTGATATCAAAGAGCATCGTAAAAACTTCATGATGCGACGCATCTTGGAAGAGCTCGTTTTTTTCTACTCAACACCCTTCATAAAAACTGAAGAAGAAAAAACGGTTCATAAAAGAATATATAAATTATTTCCATAATACTTTTTCACAAATTATATCATGATAAAAAGCAATTCAAATTGTATAAAAACCAATGTAAAAAACACAGTAACCAAAAATAAAAACACTTGTACCATATATTTCCCTTTATATATTATAGAGAGGTTCTTGAAACAAGTCATTTCTTCTGATAGTTTATGCCAATAAAGATAACGAACTTCTAATTAACTCTCAAAACAATTCAAATTATTATACATGATAGAGCATTCAAATTTATTAGAATGATATTAGTCTGAACATGGTTTAAAGCTAGAAAATGCAACTCAAACCTGCTTTTAGCATTAAGTTTGAACTTTCATCTTTATAAAAACTGATTTATGATTCATCTCACTTTAGAAAAAAGGAAAGGATAATGAAAAAAATCTTCACGCAAGGATTATTAGCTGCAAATATTCTCGCCTACTCTAGTGTTGCATTTGCTGGCTTTGGTGAGAAAAAATGGAATTTTGCGCTGGATGAAAGTGTTGTGATCATCCCATCCGATATTGTCCATCAAGGAGTTGAATACTCTTGTAGTATCTTTAAACCGAATAAAGTATCCTTCACTTTATCGTACTCTGCCCCTTCTGATCTAAACAAATTGAGAATTGTTGTTGATGATGAAAAGAAATTAACCCATGATAAAGAAAAGAAGATCTTTACACTGAAAAATATAAAATCTCTTCATATAAGCTTTCCTTCGTCAGGACATTATACTTTTAAGAATATTACGAAGAAAAAAGTTGTTGGAACCAATTGTGACACAGGAGATTATGATTAATAATATTTCTGTAACATCTAAATTTGAGTAGATTTATTTTTTTCAGTTATTTTTTCAAAATACAGCATAATGAGCTATTAAAACTAATCGCCGAAGAGGTATTTTTATACTAATATGGAAAACCTTAAGCTGCTCAGAACGTTAGATATTAAAGGACTTTTGCAAAAACTAAAAGACTAAAATTCAATTGTTCTGTATTTTCTACTATCAGAGCTATTTTTTTATAAGCATATAACTTCTATCTTCGCAACTGCTTCATTTTAAGCACTGTAAAGCACATCGTACCCAAATCACCTAGATAAACAGAAAAGTAAAATTTGCTCTATAAATGCATTCCTCGCTGCATTTTAAATCATACTCATTCAGCTTTTTGTAAAAATTCATCTCGCTTTTCTCTCCTTGTTAAAGGATATAATTATTTGAAACTATAAAATGTCGCTTATATAGAATAAGAACCTTTTTATGCTTATAAAACCAGTATATCTCCTTATTTCTATAGCGTTTAATGTCGCCTCTTCTCTTGCATGAGTACAGCCCCTTAAAAATATATGAAATCTTTTCTCAAATGATGAAACTTCATATATTGACCCATCTTGTGATAAACATCGATGTTTTTTAATTAAAAGAACAAGCACGCAAAGAGCGATAACATCTACTCAGTATTTATATTCGTATATGTTAAAGGAAAAAAATATTACGTATTTGATATTCTCATTCGTTATAGAAATAAGGTAGTGGTCTTATAAG
>NZ_JBHIMK010000034.1:0-3347 GCF_042194085.1 Bartonella sp. MU70NMGDW | reverse complement strand
AATCTCTTTGTTGTTTATATGTCAATAAATTAAACGCAAAGGAAAATTCTTCGTCGTTCTTAGGATATTTTTCGTTTCTGAGCTTGATTTTTCATTCCAAATCGACAATATGAACTTGGGAGGTTGGTGGTGGACGAACTGCTCGCCAACTGGGTCAGGTCTGGAAAGAAGCAGCCCCAACGAGTTCTGGTACGGGTCATCGTGCCAACCTCCTATTTTGCTGAAGAAATTATTTTTTATGCTGTCTTTTAGCGAGGTATTTTTAATCTTCAGAGCGGCATTTGTATGTAGCAAATGAAGGGATTTAGTTATTTTTAAACAAATTGTCCCATAAATAATTTGATTAAGAAAAAATCCTTTTATATGAGACTACAGTATTGATCTACGCTTTTGTATATCAAAATGTATGCATAAAAAACTTCGAAGTTGGAAATATTCATGGAAAATGTACCGGTAGAAACAGCCTATCGTGTTCTTGCTCGTAAATATCGACCCCAAAACTTCTCTGACCTCATTGGTCAGGAAGCTATAGTGCGTACTCTCACCAACGCCTTCGAAAAAGGTCGTATTGCACAAGCGTGGATGTTAACAGGGATTCGTGGCGTAGGTAAAACCACAACAGCACGTATTTTGGCACGTGCACTTAATTATAAAACAAAAGATATTGACCAACCAACAACCGTATTGGACTCTCTTGGTGAACATTGCACACAAATTATCGAAGGACGCCATATTGATGTTATAGAAATGGATGCCGCTTCTCATACGGGCATTGATGATATTCGTGAAATTATTGAACAAATACGCTATCGTCCTGTTTCTGCACGTTATAAGGTTTATATTATCGATGAAGTACATATGCTCTCAACACAAGCCTTTAATGGTTTATTGAAAACTCTTGAAGAACCACCGTCCCATGTGAAATTTATTTTTGCCACAACAGAAATTCGCAAAGTTCCTATTACAATTCTTTCGCGTTGCCAACGTTTTGATTTGCGACGTATTGAATCAAAAGCTTTGAGTGCACATTTGCGCCAAATTGCGAAATATGAAAAGGTAGAAGTAGAAGATCAAGCACTCTCTATGATTGCCCGTGCTGCAGAAGGATCTGCACGTGATGCATTATCCATTTTTGATCAGGCGATCGCCCATAGCAATGGCAATGTCAATGCCATTGCGGTGCGTACAATGTTAGGATTAGCGGATCAAGCACGTATTATTGATCTTTTTGAATTTATCATGAAGGGCGATGTTGTCAATGCATTACATGAATTACGCAGTCAATATGAGGCAGGTGCTGATCCTCTTACTGTATTGACAGAACTAGCCGATTTTAATCATCTGGTTACACGTTTACGTTTTACACCAGAAATAGTGGAAGATTTCTCACTGACTGAAGAACAACGTTTAAGAAGCTTAAACTTTTCAAAAAAACTTTCCGTTCCTGTTTTATCCCGAAACTGGCAAATGTTACTCAAAGGTTTGCAGGAAGTTAATCAAACTGCACGTCCGCTTCAAGCCGCTGAAATGCTTTTAATTCGTCTTGCTCACACGGCTGACTTACCAACTCTTGATGAAGCTTTAAAAAAGCTTACGCAAGAAAAAAAACCTCTCACACTGGCTAAAAACTCTTCTCATCAAGAATCTACAAATACAAATAATATAACAAAAGAAACAATGGTCGAAGCCCATGCTTCCTCCAGCGTTTCAAATACATTACCAGATCAATCAGATTTAAAAACATCCTTGAAAAACCAATTAGATCATTCCTTAAAACAGGAAAATTTAGTTAGAAATCGAAACCCTGACAAAATCAACGCCCAAGAAATAACAGAAACTCTTGAAACTTCTCAATCTATTGATCTTTCTGAAAAGAGTGCAAATTTATCGCATTCTGTCACGCAAACAACGGAAAAGATTACTCAACCTAAAACTCTAGTGATTAATTCTTTGCACGATATTGTTCAATTAGCCGAACAGCATAATGATGCTCCTTTCAAACTCCTTATTAAAGAATTTGTTCATCCTGTTTCTTTTGAAGCTGGGCATATTACCTTAAGACTTTCTGAAAATACCCCTCAATTTCTTGCTCATGATATAGAAAAAAAGATATCTCAATGGACTGAAAAACGCTGGACAATAACTTTTGTTAATGAAGGAGGTGGCCCAACCTTACAGGAGGAAAGTATAGCGATTCAAAAGACTCTTTTTTCCAATGCAGAAACAGATCCTGATATCGCGAAAATCCTCAACCATTTCCCAGAAGCAAAAATTGTCGATATTCGACTCAATAAAGAAGAAAATGATCTTGATTTACTCCCCAATACCTTTAAAAATGCTGATATTTTAAAAAATAAAAATGATATCAATGATGAATAAGGATACCTATTCCTATGCGTGAAATGATGAGCATGATGAAAAAAGCCAAAGAAATGCAAGAAAAAATGCAGAAGATTCAGGAAGAAATAGCTAATCTGCAAGCTACCGGCACTGCAGGGGGGGGGCTCGTCAATATCACTTTAAATGGCAAAAATATTATAACAGCAATTCAAATTGATCCTTCATTACTCAACCCTGAGGAAGCTGAAATTCTCGAAGATCTCATTATGGCAGCTTATAATGAAGCAAGAACAAAAATCGAAATTGCAATAGAAGAAAAAACCAAAAGTATAACGGCAGGGTTACCGCTCCCTTCAGGTTTAAAGCTTCCATTTTAATGAAACGGATCTTTTTCTTGGGACAAAAATATGTCTAAATACATTGCAGGACCTGAGATTGAACGTCTCATTCAGATTTTATCACGTATACCAGGTCTTGGTCCACGTTCAGCGCGTCGTGCTGCGCTTCATCTTATCAAAAAAAAAGAGACATTGCTGGAGCCTTTAGGAGCAGCTATACAAGCAGCTATAGAAAAAGTTGGCATTTGTTCTGTTTGTGGAAATGTCGATACCATTGATCCTTGTTCAATTTGTACAGATCCTCGCCGCGATGATACAACAATTATCGTTGTTGAAGATATTGCTGATCTGTGGGCTCTTGAGCGCGCAAAAACTTTAGCCGCACGTTACCATGTATTGGGTGGACGACTCTCCCCCTTAGATGGAATAGGTCCTGACGAACTCAACATTGCCACCTTAATACAACGTGTTGTACAAAACCCTATTAGGGAGATTATTCTTGCTGTCAATGCGACTGTCGAAGGTCAAACAACTGCTCACTATATCACCGATCAGCTTTCCAATTTTTCAGTTAAAATTACACGACTTGCTCATGGTGTTCCTGTAGGAGGCGAACTTGATTATCTTGATGATGGAACTTTAGCAGCAGCTGTACAAGCACGAACAAAT
>NZ_JBHIMK010000339.1:0-1231 GCF_042194085.1 Bartonella sp. MU70NMGDW | reverse complement strand
GCGTTCATATGGCTCATATTGGGCATCCACTCATAGGCGATACAGTTTATGGCAACGCTTTTAAAACAAAATCAAACGCATTCAACCCCACTATTAGAAATGCAATCGATCAATTCAACAGACAGGCACTTCATGCCGCAAGTCTCACTTTTGAACACCCTTCTACCGGTAAAATTATGTCATTTTCCACACCACTACCTCAAGATATGGCTAAACTTATTAAGCATTTAAAAAAAATGAATTGAAACTTTTCTCCTTCTCAAGATTTCACAATAAAATATCTTTTTTTGAACAAAATTGAAAAATATGCTAAAGTAGATGCACGCAGGTATTACTATCTGAAACATCGAATTTGCCTTATCAGGGAATTCAGACAAAAGGAGGGTGCTATTATGGCCCATATGAATTTGTTATCAGTAACCACAGGCGATGGTGGATTAAACCGTTATTTGGAAGAGGTGCGTCGTTTTCCAATGCTTGATCCAAAAGAAGAATATATGTTAGCTCAACGTTATCGTGAGCATAATGATTTAAAAGCAGCGCATAGGCTGGTAACCAGTCATTTGCGTCTTGTAGCTAAAATCGCGATGGGATATCGTGGCTATGGACTTCCCATTGGGGAAGTCATTTCAGAAGGCAATGTTGGACTCATGCAAGCTGTTAAGCGTTTTGAGCCAGAACGTGGTTTTCGTCTTGCAACCTATGCAATATGGTGGATTAAAGCATCAATTCAAGAATATGTATTGCGGTCTTGGAGTTTGGTGAAGATGGGGACAACAGCTAATCAAAAGCGCTTGTTTTTTAACCTTCGTAAATTAAAAAGTAAACTTCAAGCACTTGATAACGGTGATCTCAATGCAGAACAAGTAAAAGAAATTGCAACTCAGTTGCATGTCTCAGAAGATGAAGTTATATCAATGAACCGCCGACTTGGTGGTGACACTTCACTCAACGCACCCCTTCGTACAAAAGAAGGGGAAAACAGCGAGTTGCAAGATTGGTTGGTGGATGAATCTAACGATCAAGAACAAATTTTAATTGAAAAAAGTGAATTGGAAAATCGTCGTTCCATGCTTATAAATGCCATGGACAATCTCAATGAACGCGAAAGACGTATATTCAAAGCACGTCGTTTAAACGATATACCATTAACTCTAGAAGAACTCTCTGGTGAATTTAACATTAGTCGAGAACGAGTAAGACAAATTGAAATGCGTGCATTTGAAAAAGT
>NZ_JBHIMK010000338.1:0-1234 GCF_042194085.1 Bartonella sp. MU70NMGDW | reverse complement strand
ACATGGAACCCGTTGCGAGAGAATGCCCCCGTTGAGAAGCGGTTTCGCTTTTCAGACAATGAGGCAATTAAGCGTGTGGAGATAAACTGGTCAGACAATCCGAAGTTTCCCAAGATCTTGAATGAAGCGCGGCTTGATGACCTTAGAAACCGTCCAGAGACCTATAAGCATATCTGGGAAGGGGCTTATCTTACAGCGGTTCAAGGCGCTTATTATCAAAAGGAAATGTTGGCAGCCGAGCAAGAGGGGCGGATAGGGCGTGTTGCTCGTGACCCCTTGATGCAAATACGCGCCTTTTGGGATATTGGGGGCACGGGTGCTAAGGCAGATGCAACAGCGATATGGATAGCACAGTTTGTGGGGCGAGAAATTAGAGTGCTTAATTATTACGAAGCACAGGGACAGCCTTTATCGGAACATATCGGTTGGTTGCGTCAAAATGGTTATGAGAAGGCATTGATGGTTTTGCCCCATGATGGGGCAACCAGAGACCGTGTGCACAATGTGAGTTTTGAGAGTGCTCTTAAACAGGCAGGCTTTCAAACAAAAGTTATCCCTAATCAGGGAGCAGGGGCTGTTAAAATACGTATAGAAACAGTCCGCCGTGTTTTGCCTTCTGTTTGGTTTAATGAGAAGACGACGGTAGCAGGGCGCAAGGCACTGAACTGGTATCACGAGAAATGGGATGAGAAGCGCAATATTGGCTTGGGAGCAGAGCACGATTGGTCCAGTCATGGGGCAGATGCCTTTGGACTGATGTGTATTTCATACAAACCACCAAAAGAAATACAAAAGCGACCAGCTTATAGCGGCAGAACGGAATATGAGAGTACCTCATGGATGGCAGAATGATGCATGATGATGAACATTTAGAGAAAGACAGCAACGTATCAGATTTGTCGACAGAAGGCTTATTTTGCAAGCTTGTGAGCTGGTACAAAGAAGATGTGGAGCATGTGAACAAATGGCGTGAACATGCGCGGGAGGATTTTGGTTTTTACAATGGTGATCAATGGAATGAAGAAGATTTATCGGCGTTAAAAAAGCAACGCCGCCCCGTTATGACCTTTAATCGTATTGCCCCATTGGTCAATGCCGTTGTGGGGTCAGAGCGTAATAACAAGCGCGAAGTGCAGTTTATTCCACGTCAAGTAGGGAAGGCATTGCCTAGTGAATTGCTTACCGGTGCGGCAGAATGGTTTCGGGACATGGCGCATGCCGAATACGCTGATAG
>NZ_JBHIMK010000337.1:0-1242 GCF_042194085.1 Bartonella sp. MU70NMGDW | reverse complement strand
TATCCATAAATCAATTTTCAATTCTAATGCTGCCGTATATTTAAAACAAAGGTTACGAGCTCTCTAAGCAGCTCAAACTTTTGTATGTTAGATTGAGGCGAAAATACTGTGTATATTGGTTTGTTTCATCTTTAAAATGTGGAAAAAGCCTCATTTGTGGAAAATAACAAAGATCTAAATGTAAAAACACGTTTCCACTATCGTTCTTTTATTCAGTTTTACAACTTTTAAAAACATCTATGGCGATATTTTTAAATAATAGGGATGATGACGCATTGTCTTACGCTTTATGCTTTTCTCATTTCTGTAATGGAGGTTACGTCCCTCATTCAAAACAAAACGCCATTGTACTGTTTATTCACGCGCTTTTTAAGGAGTATCTCTCAATGTTCCCAAACTCATTTTACAACGATGTTTGAATAGTATAACGCAAAATACCCTGTGAATACTACAAGATTCATGTCCTCCATCTTTCCCATCTTGACAATAAAGTGCAAACCAGAATCATCATTTTATTTTCCAGCTCTTAAATGTTGATGCAACCCTAATTTTGAGAAAACCCTCGGAATTTGAAGGGTATTTTTACTCTTTTCTTCAATAGCATCTATATACTCCCCCTGGTTGTGATACGCAGGGAAATGGTCTTAATATTTTAATATACGCGGGATATTTTGATAAAATAAAGTGTGCCACTAAAGTATGTACAGCTTATTTCTTATATTTAAAAAATCAAATCGCCTTTCTCTAAAATTACTTTTTATATATTCATTTGGGAAAATTAACATCAGAAATCTAAGCATTTTCAATGGTTTTCAAAAATAGCAAGAATTTTATTTATTAAACGCCAGATATTTTGGTGAAGTGCGTTAGATAATAGTTAAGAAGAGTTGCATCTTAGTTTTGAAAAATGGGGGAGAGATTTTGAAAATAAAAAAATCTATATATATAAAACATCTTCAATTGCGTTGACAGTACTTTTTATTCAATAATCCATACAATATTTTTATTCGTATTTTATTTGTAGCAGGGGGGGTTCTATTTTCCTCTTACGCAGAAGCTGAAAGGCTGCCTTCTTTTTTTGATTCGCATGAACACTTGGTACAACCTGATACAACGGATATCTTTCGGTTGCGTTTTGTAACAACTTTTGAATTTCCTCCTTTTAATTTTCTTGATCAAACGGGGCATCTTACAGGTTATAATATCGATTTATTGCGCGCTATTTGCTCAAAATTAAAATTA
>NZ_JBHIMK010000336.1:0-1242 GCF_042194085.1 Bartonella sp. MU70NMGDW | reverse complement strand
TGAATTCAACGTGTTTTAATTGAAAATATGGTTATGATGACGTGTAAGCCTTTTTATTATCAAGAGAGGCTGCTTTTTGCCAATGGGCTTTATGTAAAAAGGGCATTAATCGTGTAAAAAATCCCATGTGTGGTATAAGGCGTTTTATGGAAAAATAACGCTATAGAATGCTTTATGATTTGCAGAGATTAAATTTTACTATTTTGTTGTCTTATATTTCGCTTCCTTTTTTACAGTGACGTTCATAAAGAATATAATCTAAAATCCTCTATGAAATGTATCCTCATTTTTATGCTTAATAAAAATGCCGAACACCATTGTATACTTTGCCAGATCTCAATATTACTACAGCTCTTGGAACTTAAAACGATTCATAAAAGGGTTTTCTTTACTCGTTTTTATTCACAAGGCTCTCTCCGCTTGTCGTGTATAAGTGAATGGTTTTGGTTGATTGAAACATGGAACAGGACTGGCATGAGAGAATCTTACGCTATTCTGGACCCTCATTCACCATGTAAAACAACAAATTATCATTATAATTCATGTGATGCAGATTCAAGAAAAGGTGGGTCGTTTACAGATTGCTCCTGATAGGAGGCTCTCTTCTTTAGAAGGGGAAGAGGTCAATTCATTTTTTGAAGATATATCTATTTTCTCTTTTATTGCTTTAGGGGATATTTGCATCGTTTTGACGATATGTTTCTTGATGATTAAATTTTTTAATGAAGCAGTGTTATAAAACGTTGTGTTTTAGAGTGTCGATAGAAGACACATTTACACATATCAAAAAACACAATGATGTCTTGTTTTTTTCAATATTTTATTTGTTCAGTACGGAACTTACCTGAGAATCTCATAACCTAAATTAACAAAGGTTAGGTATAAATTACCAACAAAAATCAATTTGTTAATAAAGCAAAGGGGTTTGCTTACGCTTTAAAGGGCAAGCAAGAGATTGTTTGAATTGATGTGTAAGCACCACGTATGCAGTGTTCTTATCAAGTACATCAGGTTAATTTTCTGAGAATATTTTTGTGAAAGTCAGTAATTTTTTTCCGAGAGACAAGACAATACGTATCAGGAAAAGATATTCATGATGTTTAATTTCAAAAATAAAACCTAGCAACATAAGTTGCTAGGTTTCAAAAGTTGTAGCTTAAATAGGATTAGAATGAACGCTGTAAACGGATCATACCTTGAAAAGCACTTTTCTTATTGAATAAATGTTTTTCATCATTATTT
>NZ_JBHIMK010000335.1:0-1247 GCF_042194085.1 Bartonella sp. MU70NMGDW | reverse complement strand
GTAGCTCAATTGGTTAGAGCCAGCGGCTCATAACCGCTTGGTTGGGGGTTCGAGTCCCTCCGGGCCCACCAATAGGGAAATGGCCAATAGAAAAATGGATCGCTTATATAAAAGTTTTGAGATTCTACCTTTTTCGTTTTTTATTTATTTTCCTGTTTGTTCTAAAATCCTTTAGTCGTTTTTTGTTGCATTTTTTTCTCTCAGTCACTTTAATATAGAGTGAGGGTGTGTTTTTTTAGTCTCATCAAAGAAGTTCTCTCATTTGCAACATTTTAGCATTTTGATTAACTGATATGTGTCGCTATTTACTTTCTTAATTCATATACTGTTTTGTACTTTTCCTGTGTGATGTGCTTCATAAAATAGAAGGCTAAAAGATTCATTGGATAAATTTATTTATACTTGTTCTGCAAATAAACAGATCTCAATAAAACCAATTTTAAAGATTGTACCTGTTTAGAACAAATAGCTCAAAAAACATTTAGTGTAAATTTGCTTTTTTCTAAGTGATGTTAAGGTCTTTTAGACGTTCGAATAGCATCAACGTGATGAAAGGTTGTATATAAGAGAATGTGATCTATAGGCGTTCATATGTATCATGGGGTCAACGATGATAGCATTTGTTGATATTTTCTTTTTCCCAAGAGAGGCGTTCTATTTGATTTTTGAGAAATATTGTTCATAGTGACCATGGCGTGTTCTCTGAAAAGAATTTCATCAATCGTTCTTTGAAAAGTCAATTGAGTGATTGTTTTTATCGCTTTGCATCATCCAGATTCTATTGTAATAAGCGTTTTATTATTCTGTAAGAAATGTTTTCTATGATATTGGAAAATTCGTTAAAACGCCATTTTCTGTCTTTGTGTATTTTTTGCTTAATGCTCAAATTATAGTGTTTTCATGTAATCCGAATTATTATTGAACAGCAGACGTCTTTTTTTGATTTTATTCTCATAAGGGATTGGCAATATTTCAGTAAAGCTAGCATTTTTTGTATTGCTAACATTTTTCTCGTATTGATTGTGTAGAGAGTTTTATCTTTGTTATGAGTTTTCTCTCTTATGAAAAATTGTTGGCAGAGAGGATGATTTTTTTTGGAAAAGTACACTTCTTCTTCAAAATTATACTTTGAAAATATAATTCTTCATTTGCATAAGGGAATTTCTCTCTTGTTGTAAATCTGCATACAATTTACGTACAAAGATTATGCGTGGTGATTCGTTTTATTTTTTAATAGTATCATTTTT
>NZ_JBHIMK010000334.1:0-1251 GCF_042194085.1 Bartonella sp. MU70NMGDW | reverse complement strand
TTTACATTAAAATCAAAATGTAAAGAACCTGATAGATCATCAATATTAAGCTTAGAGTAATGCTTATCAGCCCGAGAAGACGTAAAAATAACCCTGCCACTTCCAGTTACATTCTGGATATTAACCTGAGATTTTTTGCCATTATCTTCAACAGCAATAATGTATAGCTTGGCATCTTCTCCATTTAAAATAAGATTTTCTACTTCCGTAACAGCTTCACCATTCCCAGCATAAAGATAGAGGTTGCCAAAATCATTAACATTTGTATCCTTATCTAATATTGCACCAGCAAAAACCCATGATTGTGCTTGGTGGTTAATTGTTAGATTATCCGCGTATCCAGAATCATATATCTTCTGAGTAGCTCTATCATATAAAGTAACTTCGCTCGCATTCCCTCCTGCTAAGATATTCTGCGCACCATTTTTAAAAAGCTCGGTACTAAGTGCAAAAGCCCCCTCATTGATTGTAAAATCCTCATTTTCTGTATCAGCTGTATCAGTATCTTCTGAGAATCCGTTATTAAAATTCTCTTTACCATCAAGATTCTGGACACCTCCTTTCATAACCTTTGTATCAACAACCATCCCCCCACTATAGACACTTTGTAATCCTAGGATTCCATCTTCAGCATAAATTTCGGTGTTATAAGCACTACTTTCCTTATCTTTACGCGACAAACCAGTTCCAAGGACCCCTTTACCAAAAATAATCTGCTCACCACCATAGATTTTAGCCCCCTCAGCATTTGCACCACTCTCAACAATTTGTTTACCACCTTTTTTAACAGTGGCATATTCTGAACTGCTCAGATTTTGGACGAATTCAATACCACCACTCTCAATTGTCGTATCCCTGCTAACACTTGCTGCATCAATGTAGAGTTTTCCACCTCCTTGAATCGTATTATTGATGGAATAGCCTGCATCTTCATATTTAAAGCTATTTATTTCAGAATCTTCAGAGTCACGATTAGTAATATAGACAATAGCACCATCACTTATTATTGAATTTGTGAGTACTTCAAAGAATAGGCTTTCTAATCTCTTCCTTTCCTCTTCTGAAGACTTACTTCCTTCTACTATCTGTTTATTCTCTATCCTTTTTGATCCCCCTTTTTTTTCTTTTAATCCCCTCACTTCCGATAACATTTTTTTTGTCTCTTCTAGATGTTCACTGATACTTACTGGTGTTAATAACTTTTCTTTTGGTGTCGCTACTCCATCTGCACTCGCAATCTTGACAAAAAAA
>NZ_JBHIMK010000333.1:0-1254 GCF_042194085.1 Bartonella sp. MU70NMGDW | reverse complement strand
CGCCAATCGTCACGTTCTTTTTGTCCCTCCTTGCGTACGCCAAAGAATTGAATAATCATTTCATCAGCTTTATCGAAAACTTCAAGTGAGCTGACATAACCATCAAGCATAGGTTTGCGAACACGCCATACCTTATCAAATCCAGAAACGAGTAAATGGAGGTGAAATTTTTGATCGAGAACATTAAGCCAAGGTCCCACTTGCTTAATGTTCTTTACTTTTCCAGTAAAAATTTGGATGCACCCTTTGTTACCGACAAAACACATAATTGGTAACTCTTGTTGTGCAACCTGTCTGAGCATCATCTCAACAGTTTCTATTTTTAACTCATCGGCAAATTCATTGCCGGCATGTTTCACAGCATCATGTCGATTAATTTTCAGTTCAGAAATAATCCCATGAAGCTGATGTACATCAGTCATCTGACGCCAACAATCTCGAAATTTTTCAACATCCAGCTTTGCCATATCACATTGTACAGGAGTAGGAACGGGAGAAATATCAAGTACAGGTGACTGATCGTCATGAAGTAATTTTTCAACAAGTACGGCCCATTCTTCCATATTTGTCGTGTCTTTAGAATAGAGTTTGAAAATAGCCATGCCAGATTGATCAAAGAATTGCAAACTTTTCATAGGTGTTCCGAGAATAATCACGTCATGCTCGAAACAAAACTTCCATTGTTTTGAAAAAATACGCAAGTCAATTTCACCGAGTGTTATCGGGATATGCTGGCTTTGAACAATCTTCTCAAAACATCCTGTTATTTCATGGACAGCATTATCATTCCGTGTCAATGCCATAACTGTTCCAAGTTTAGGAGCATTTTCCAAGAAAGTAGCGACATCAGCGCGTAGTTTTTTTGCTTTTCCGATTGTACAATAAGCCGCAATGAGTTCTGCTTCGGATATACCAATAGAATCCGCGAAATCGCGGTTACGCATCTCTTTTTTTTCTTCACGCAAGCGAATAATCATTTCGGCTGTGTATGACATGGGCTTATCCTTATGTTACCTGTTTGAAGGTTAATTATTTAATTTTACAACTAGAAAGACAGTAAGTCGAACCACTATCAACTAATGGTTCAACCCACCACTAAACAAGCCCTTATTTTATCAACAATAGAACAATAAAAACCGATAAATTACGAAGAGTTAAAGCTCAAACCTCAAAATTTGTTGTTCAAAGAACAATGAGAACAGAAACGCAATAATTTATTTTTTATCGATATAACCTTTTTAATTGATCTAATGA
>NZ_JBHIMK010000332.1:0-1262 GCF_042194085.1 Bartonella sp. MU70NMGDW | reverse complement strand
CTCAAATGCGTTTCCACCCACCGAATATCGCGTGCAAGATATTGTAAAATAAATCCTATCGCCAAAGTAATACCACCGACAAATCCCCCTCCTGGCAGATCATGCCCTCGCATGAATAAATAAATAGCAAAAGCGATAATAACCGGAAAGAACCAACCCATAATAACAGCAGGAACAGTGAGATAATTTAACACAGTATCCCCTACATTTCGATTAGGCTGTGCCATATCAAAAGCTTTCTGAATACGCTGTTGAAAAGGCGCATCAATACTCTCAGGCGCAGGACGAAAACGCCGTAAGAGGGCAAAAACAGTAAGGGAAACAACACCCAAAACCACAATTTCTCCCATGGTATCAAAACCACGGAAATCAACCAACAACACATTCACAACATTGCGACCACCAGCATCTGAGTAAGAATGTGTTAGAAAAAAATCAGAAATCGTTGTACCTTGAGGGCGTGTCATCACTGCAAAAGAGAGCCATGCTACACCAGCACCTCCCACAAGGGATATGATGAAATCACGGAGACGACGCAAGCGAACCCAAAAATGAACAGCAGCTGGCCCAGGATCATGCAAACGTTTAGGCAACCACCGTAAACCAAGCAATAATAAGACGACTGTAACAACCTCAACAACCAATTGCGTTATTGCTAAATCAGGGGCAGAGAGCCATAAAAAGGTTGCACAAGTCATCAAACCAGCTCCCCCTAAAAGCATAAGTGAAGCAAGACGATGAAACTTTGCTCGCCAAGCAACTAACAGCGCACATAATCCGCCAACCAACCAAAGAGCGAGAAAAGGAATATCAACTGGAAAAAGCGGTAACGACCCCGCTGAAATGAACCCATCGCACCAAAGTAAAAGACCAACAAATGCAAAACACACCCAAAAAATCCAGTGCAACTGTATCTGCAAACGGCGTGTTGACAAAACAGATTCCACCGCACGTGCCCATTTCCAAGAAATAATCACGAGAATGCGTTCAAAAATACGCGGTCCTTTTAAGTGACGGAAAAAAGGAACCCCATCATCACAGGATAAAAAGTAACGATGCCCGACAGCATAAAGCAATCCACCTCCTAATAATGCAACAAAACTCATCACTAATGGAGTGTTAAACCCATGCCAAACAGCCAAACTATAAGGAATTGTCATTGGTCCTAAAACAGACCCGACCGCATTATCTAAAATAGGTCCTATAGTTAAATTAGGAAAAATACCAACGGCTAAACAAATAAACACCAAAAGCTCCATTGG
>NZ_JBHIMK010000331.1:0-1264 GCF_042194085.1 Bartonella sp. MU70NMGDW | reverse complement strand
GTCAATTATTTTATTTGTATTTTTATATTGTATAATTTAATGGTAAAAATATATTAAAATAAATTTATTTTATTGTTTTTATTATAATTTTAGCTTTAATATCATAAATATTATTAGATATTATAGTATAAAAAATATCACATTATTGTTTTTTAGTTGCACGTAGTGTTTTTTATTTTTTGTATAATCTGATAAAATAATTTTGCCTTATTATAGATTGAGAAGAAATAGCTGCCCCAGCAAAAAATTAGCGTAAGCACCAGCTTAGCCCTTTGGTTGAAAAAGCTAAATTAGGTAAGATAAGAGATAACTTTGGTTAACGCACCAAATCTAATGCCATAAGGCCATTAAACATTTCAACGATTTCACAGCCATTCGTTTCTACAAGAACGCGGAATAATTTTAATAAAATTCATTATCTTCCACGATTATAACTTTCTAACATTAATATAATTCCACGATTTCAAGATAAAATAGTGAAATAAAAATGAATCCACATTCTTTCTAACCAAGATAAAATGATTAAACATGTAAATCATAAAAAACTTAATAATGTCCAATAAAAGCATTTTTGCACAAAGCTTTGTAATGCTAATCGTTATACTTCTTCAGTTCATCAAAATGATAATCTAGAATAGCCATAAAATTATGTTATCGTATATTTTTTGAAAAAAATTTAAGTAACGTTGATACGGATAGATTATTTGCTAGCAAACAATCTTCTCTATTAAATCAGAGTGTTCGCTATTGTGATATTTTAATCTCAATCACTTTTATGATTCATTAATATAATACCTCAATAACAGATTAAAATATAGATTCACTATAAGCTTAAAATAAAAATTAAATCTTATCACTCTTGTTCACTATTCCTTCCTCACTCATTTTTTCTGTATTATTTTTAAAGTCTTGTAAAAAGATATGAATTACATGCAAAAAAAATTTAGCCCTTTGTAATCTCTACGCCATCAATCACATTAGTTGTATTAATGATAAGCAACAACATCTTTATAGCTCTAAGCTTAGAGAGCAACACCAGATTAAAGCATCATTTTTGTTTATTGAAAAAGAATATATAAAACTTCATCTTGCTCTTATCCTTGTTAATAAAATTTTTAAAATGAGCTTATTAATATTTAAAAACAATAGAAAATTAATTTCTTACAAAATAATAATATATTATTTAATTAATTTTTAAAATAACATATTTACATTAAAATTACTAAAATTTCCCCAAATCAATAGAAAAAACCATAAAAATTAA
>NZ_JBHIMK010000330.1:0-1264 GCF_042194085.1 Bartonella sp. MU70NMGDW | reverse complement strand
TTGATAATGACCTGATCATTGAATCAGATGAAGAAATTTATGAAATGAATAATGGCTGTGTTTGCTGCACCGTGCGTGGTGATCTCATTCGCATTCTGGAAAGTCTGATGCAGCGTTCTCATCGATTTGATGCGATCATTATAGAAACGACAGGGCTTGCAGATCCAATTCCCGTGGCACAGACCTTTTTCATGGATGATACTATCCACGAAAAAACAACTCTCGACAGTGTCATAGCGGTCGTTGATGCAAAGCATTTGCCCTCTCAACTGAAAAAAAGTCGTGAAGTTGAAGAGCAAATTGCCTTCTCTGACATCGTTCTCTTAAATAAAATTGATCTCGTCAGCGAAGAAGAACGTGCACACGCGCAATCGCTCATTCTTGCAATTAATCCTCGCGCTATACTCTATACAACACAGCGCGCCAATATCCCTCTTGAGACACTCCTCAATCGTGGTTTCTTTGATCTCCAACGGACTCTCGATCATGAACCTCATTTTCTCGATCACGAACATACACACCAACATACCACCCATGTGTGCGGTCCCGATTGCCATCATGACCATCATCACGCATCCTCCATTCATGATATTACCATCACTTCTGTAAGTTTAAAAACAGGTGCTCTACAACCAGAAAAGTTTTTCCCTTGGATCCAACAGATTACGCAGCAACAGGGACCTGATATCTTGCGTCTCAAAGGCATTATCGCCTTTCAAAGAGACGATGATCGTTACGTCATTCAAGGGATACACATGCTTCTTGAGGGACAACATCAACGCCCATGGCGTGAAGATGAAAAACGAGAAAGTCGCCTTGTTTTTATAGGACGCTCTCTTGATGCTGAAAAATTAAAAACTGGTTTTGAAAATTGCGCATAAGTGAGTGATAATGCCAAACATTACCCATTATGATCTCAAAAGTTACTGCCTTTCTTGCGGTTTTATAGGCAATAAACCAGCTTTTGTTTCCGTAGAAGGTTTCATTGTTTTTTTAAATCCAATCCCACAAGTCTTTGAAGTTCACAAAGGAATAATTTCAAGTCATTTTTCCCATGACAATACCGCGATCATCACAGGTGGAGAAGATGGAAAAGTCTGTCAAACAACCGCAGCGGGACATACAGAAGTGCTAAGCCAAAAAGAACGCAAATGGATAAACAACGTTGCTTTTGGTCCACAAAAAGCTTTTGCTTTTTCCTCCTCACGTTTCGCATTTGTGCATGTTGGAAAAGAAAGACAAGAGCTCACACATGAACGCAGTG
>NZ_JBHIMK010000033.1:16223-21322 GCF_042194085.1 Bartonella sp. MU70NMGDW | reverse complement strand
TTTTTTTGTTGACAGGATATGAAAAATAGTGTTTTATGGCGTTGCTGTACTAGTCGAATTGCGTCTAGAATTACGGTAAAGGTATAACCTTTCTTATAAGTTTATATGATTGTTCAGAGCCCTGCTTTTGCGGGGTTTTTTTATTGTCTTGTTTACAAAAAGAAACACACATGAAAACCACTGAAAAACTTGCAAAAAGAAAGCCCCCAAAGGCAGGTCAAGGGCGGGTAAAAGGTGTGCCAAATAAAACGACACGTATTTTGAAAGAAGCAGTGCTTAAGGCAGCAGAGCGCGCTGGTAAGAAATATGGTGATGATGGTTTGATCTCTTATCTCGAAAAACAGGCAATCAAATGCCCCGCTGCTTATTTGGCATTGTTGGGGAAGATTTTGCCTCTTCAAGTGACAGGGGAAGATGGTGGGGCGATTAAGATGATAACGCGTGTAGAAATCGCGCCTTTGGTCAATGACAACGCGACAGATTAATATTGTTCCAAAGCTTATACCGATTTTTACAGGTAAGGCTTTGGTACGGGCGGCTTGGGGAGGAAGAGGGTCTGGAAAGACAAGATCATTTGCCTTGATGGCTGCTTTAAAAGGCTATCAATTTGGTAGGGAAGGGATATCAGGCACTATCCTTTGTGCACGGCAGTTTCAAAACTCGCTAGCAGAAAGTTCATTGGAGGAGATTAAACGCGCCATTGAAGCGCACGACTTTTTAAAGGACTATTACAAGGTTGGGGAGTCGTCGATTAAGTCGATTGATGGTCGTATAGCCTTTCAGTTTTCTGGTCTTGACCGGAATATTGCAAGTATCAAGTCTATGGGGCGTATTTTGCTTTGTTGGGTTGATGAGGCGGAGCCGGTTACAGAGACGGCTTGGCAAACGCTTATACCGACTTTGCGAGAAGAAGGAAAAGATTGGAATGCAGAATTATGGGTGACATGGAACCCGTTGCGAGAGAATGCCCCCGTTGAGAAGCGGTTTCGCTTTTCAGACAATGCGGCAATTAAGCGTGTTGAGATCAACTGGTCAGACAATCCGAAGTTTCCCAAGATCTTGAATGAAGCACGACTTGATGATCTGAGAAACCGCCCCGAGACCTATAAGCATATCTGGGAAGGGGATTATCTGAAAGCGGTTCAAGGCGCTTATTATCAAAAGGAAATGTTGGCAGCCGAGCAGGAGGGGCGGATAGGGCGTGTTGCGCGCGACCCCTTGATGCAAATACGTGCTTTTTGGGACATTGGGGGCACGGGTGCTAAGGCAGATGCAACAGCGATATGGATAGCGCAATTTGTTGGACGAGAGATCAGAGTGCTTAATTATTACGAAGCACAGGGACAGCCGTTATCAGAGCATATAGGCTGGTTGCGTCAAAATGGTTATGAGAAGGCATTGATGGTTTTGCCCCATGATGGTGCGACCAGAGACCGTGTGCACAATGTGAGTTTTGAGAGTGCTTTAAATGATGCGGGTTTTCAAACAAAAGTTATCCCTAATCAGGGAGCAGGGGCTGTTAAAATACGTATAGAAACAGTCCGCCGTGTTTTGCCTTCTGTTTGGTTTAATGAGAAGACGACGGTAGCAGGGCGCAAGGCACTGAACTGGTATCACGAGAAATGGGATGAGAAGCGTAATATTGGCTTGGGAGCAGAGCATGATTGGTCGAGCCATGGGGCGGATGCCTTTGGTTTAATGTGCATTGTCTATGAAGCACCCAGTGTCAAACCCAAGCAAGAGCGTTATTGCACTATGGAAAGAGAAGCGGCATCATGGATGGCATTTTAAGTCAGGACACTCAAAAAACAACAATCCTCGATGAATATGAACTCTATAAGCGTTTAAAGTCTTGGTACGCAGAAGATATTGAACATGTTAGATATTGAACATGTTAATGAATGGCGTGAACAGGCGCGTGAAGATTTTGATTTTTATAATGGTCGTCAATGGGCGGAAGAAGATCTTGCGGTTTTGAAAACACAACGCCCGTCCTGTCATGACTTTTAACCGCATTGCACCCCTTGTGAATGCTATTGTTGGGGCGGAGCGTAATAATAAGCGCGAAGTACAGTTTCAACCACGGCAAATGGGAGCAGCAATACCCAATGAATTGCTTACTGGAGCAGCAGAATGGTTTCGTGATGAGGCAGAGGCGGAATATGCCGATTCCGATGCTTTTCAGGATATGGTTATTTGCGGTATGGGCTGGACAGATACGCGGCTTGATTATGATACAGATCCCGAAGGGATACCTGCTGTTCAACGTTTAGATCCCTTAAAAATGGTTTGGGATGCCAATGCTGTAAGACCAAATCTCATTGACGCACAGCGTATGTGGTATGTTGATCGCAAATCCGTTGAGGATGCTAAAAGTCTTTTTCCTGATGTTGCTGTTGAAGATCTTAACGCCGATTGGGCTATCGATAGTACAACCGCTTCTGAGGATTCTCATGTATCGCTTGATGCGTATCAAGATGACTCCAATGCGACTTCTCTCTCAGATCCGTATTCTGGGAAACGCTATGTTACGCTGGTTGAATGCCGTTGGTTTGAATATGAGACCACTTACAAGGCGCCTGATCTTCAAACCGGCCAGATGCGCAACTATAGCAAACAGGAGTTTGAACAGCTTCAAAGGGTAATGCCACAATTACAAGGGGTGTGTTTTAATAAAAAAGTGGTGAGACGCGCTTTTCTAGGACGACGTCTTTTAAGCCAGCCCGATAAGCCATTAGCACCTGATGGGCAACTTGGGTGGGAGTGTATCACGGGCACGCTGGATAAGCTTAAAAACCAGTTTTACGGAATTGTTCGCCCCGCAAAAGATCCACAAAAATGGTCGAATAAATATTTTAGCCAAGTGATGTATATCCTTAATAGCCAGTCTAAGGGCGGCTTGATGGCAGAACGAGGCGCTTTCGATGATGATCGCCAAGCCATGGAAAGCTGGGCGCGAACGGATACGATTACTTGGGTTAAAAATGGCGCGCTTACAGGAGGGAAAATTCAACCAAAGCCAAATGCACAATTTCCCAATGGATTTTTCCAGCTGTTTAATGAATCGCGTGAAGCGATAACGCATGTAACAGGGTTATCGGCCGAGTTTATTGGAACACGGGAGGTCAACCAAGCCAATGTGCTGGAAAATACACGCCGGCAATCAACGCTTAATTTGCTTGCGGGGCTGTTTGATAATCTCAAGCTTTATCGGTGTAGGCAGGGAAAGATTATCCTTTATCTCATTCAGAATTATCTCTCTGATGGGCGTCTGGTACGTATTTCTGGACAAGAGAATGCCCAATATGTGCCGTTGACGCGTGAAGCTGTTACGACGCTTGAGTATGACATTATTGTTGATGATTCACCGACAAGCCCCAATGAAAAAGAGAAAACTTTTGCGGCAATTACGCAGATGTTGCCGTTGCTTGGTGGGTTCTTAACACCGGAGATGATTCCAGATCTTCTTAAGCTTTCCCCACTACCGGCAACATTGGTAGCAAATTTAACGGCAAAAGCACAGCAGGCACAACAAGAACAACAGCAACAACAGATGATGCAACAAAGCCAAGGGGTGCAATTAACTCCAGAGCAACAAGAAAAGATTGCTGTTTTACAGCAGGAAGCGCAAGCAAAGAGCACACTCTATCAACTTGATGCGCAGCAGAAACAAGCGGCATTGCAGCAGAAAAATATCGAACTTTTTTTAAAACAAGAACAAGCAATCTATGATGAACATTTTGCCAGTGATAATGCTGTTGAGTTGGTCGAGCCTGAACAAGTTGAGGAAGTTTTGGATGCAGAGGAAAGTTCTGAACAGCCAGCTGTAGAAGCACTTCAAGAGCAGCCAAATTCTGATGTAATAGAATCTGATAAACTAGAGCAAGAGCGGCAAGCACGCCAAAAGGCAGAACAAAGCGCCATTGAAGCGCGTGAATTGGCTATTGAACTTGCGCAAAAATATGCCGCCATACAGGAAGAAATCACGCGCCGCCGTGAGGAAAATGTTCCCTCCCTAGAAGACGACCCAAAAGCACATTTTGCATGGCTTAGTCATAAGGTACAAGAACAACAGAAATTGCTTGATGAGTTTTCTCATATGAGAGAGAGCCAAGAGCGCATGAGTCAAGAGGAATATGAACGCCAAAAGTTGGGGGATTATTTCGAGGAAGCCAAAGCGCAAGTACAAGATAAATATCCAGATTTAGACAGTATCACGGACTATCTCTATGAAAGAGCAGACAGTGTCTTACAAGCGCAAGCAAGCCTTTATCCGCAATGGAAAGACCCAGAGGCACGGCAACAGCAAATTGGTGCTGAATTGCGCCAAATATGCCAGCAGTGTCAGAAAGCCGGTATAAATCCAATTGAGGTGCTGGTGCAAAAAGCAAAAGCTTTTGGCTATAGTGGAGCGCCAGTTAAGGACGAAGTGGGAGCCCTTCAAGAGCGCTCTCAAGCAGCGCGGACGCTTACAGCGCGCGGCGGACAAGTTCCAACCGGCGGTATGGATGTGAGAACGCTCTTTTCCATGCCAGAAGCCGAATTTGCTGTATGGGTTGAGAAAAATCCCGAAAAATTTGAATAAATTATGAGCAGAGCGTGAGATGTGCGTGGTGACGCGACAGAGAGAACCAAGTGATTGTTATCGTTTGGGGGAGCCGCAAGGCGAGTTTTAAAAACCAAGAAAGGCATTGATTGAAATGGCAGTAACAGAAGTAAATCTTAATGACCCATTAGCCGTTGGCGTTTGGGCTAAGATGCTAAACACAGAAACTTCAAAAGCGTTGCCCATTGCACCGCTGATGGGAAAAGGCAAAAACAGCATTATTCAAGTATTGGATATGCTAGGAAAATCCGCTGGTGACTCTGTGACGAGCGGATTAAGAGTCCAACTTATGGGGGATGGCGTTAGCGAGGGACAAACGCTGGAAGGCAATGAAGAAGCACTCCAATTTATGAATGAAACGGTGCGCATTAACGAGCTTTCTCATGCTGTACGCGTAAAATATGAAGGCACCATTGATCAACAACGTGTTTTATTTAATTTACGAACAGAAGCAAAAGATGGGCTTGTTGATTGGTATGCAGATCGCTTAAGT
>NZ_JBHIMK010000033.1:0-16123 GCF_042194085.1 Bartonella sp. MU70NMGDW | reverse complement strand
ATCAACAACGTGTTTTATTTAATTTACGAACAGAAGCAAAAGATGGGCTTGTTGATTGGTATGCAGATCGCTTAAGTATGATGTTTTTCATTCAGGCAGCAGGCTATACAGCACCATGGATGCATTTTGAAGGACGCAGCATAACGATTAAACCGGTGCATTATGGTTTTAACGCGCCATCAGAGCCAAGCAAATTGCGTGTTATTCGTGCCAATAAGAAAAAGACTGATGAAGAGCTTACAAAAGATGATGTTTTTACATTAGATCTTATAGATCAAGCTGTTGAACGAGCTAAATTGGCAAATACACGCTTGCGTCCGGTTCGTGTTGATGGAAAATCGGCATATGTGATGTATCTCCACCCAACACAGGTGACCCAATTGCGTACCAATACAAAGAGTGGTCAATGGTTAGACATTACCAAGGCAGCTTATGATGGCTCTGGAGCTAAGAACCCAATTTTTAATGGTTCTTTGGGGATGTATAATGGAGTTATCTTACGTGAAGCAGAGCATGTCCCCAATGGTGTTAATTCAAAGACACAAGAGCCTGTTCCCTCTGTTCGTCGTGCTGTGTTGCTTGGTGCGCAAAGTATCATCATGGCTTATGGGCGCGTTGGCAATGGAGCAACAGGAGGCGATGGGAAAGGGGGAACACGCTATAAACTCGTTGAAGAACTGTTTGATTATCAACGTGAATTTGGTTTGGCTGCAAAGACCATTATCGGCATGAAAAAATCACGCTACACCTTGCCTCATTCTGATCAAGGGGGACAAGACTTTGGCACGATTGTTATCCCTTCTTTTGCTGAAGCAAGCTAATTATTAAAGGATGACAATTATGGCAGAAAAATCGCTAATTACACAGGAACCTGATGAACCTGTTGAGACTGTTGAACCCGTTGAAACCGTTGGCATGATAGATGAGGGATTGCCACCTGTTTTGCAAGGACGCAACAACTCTACGCAGCAGGTTAGTTTTTTACGGGCGCGTGTTAAATGTACAGACCAAGGGCTGATAACGAAAATTGGTGTTCTACCCCGTGGGGCTTTGATAAAAAGAATTCAAGTTTATACCATGGCGGATTTTGAAGATGTAAAAGTTATATTTGGAAAAGAACCTAATGGCAATGATTATGGAGAAACAAAGCTTTTGCAATCTTACACTGGCAATGTGCCCCTACCTATGGAGGAACGAAATGTTCCGCTAGAGGCTGAAAATACGATTTACATGACACGAGACAAGCAAAGCACCAAAGGTGATGCTGAGGTGATTGTTGAGTTTTACACCAATCGTTAAAGGCAAGGGGGCGTTTATTGCTTGCGTCCCCCTCCCATACAAGATGCCCCAAGATATTTGGAAGAGGCTGATATGACAATAATAGTACAGACAGGTGGTCCGATTGGAGACAAACAGACTATTGCTCCTTGGGATAAAAATTTTATCCAGATGTTAAACGATATTCAGGATGAAATAGATGATCAAACAGATGAGTATGTTGATCAAGTGCAAAGGGCGATATTTTCGGCTATTCGCTTTTGTGAACGATTGCCTTTTTATTTCAATGAAAGCCGCGAAGTTGTTTTTACCACTCTAAAGGGCAAAAGCCGTTATGGCGCAGAGGAAAATCCAGTTATTCCGGCTGCTGTTCGCATTGTTGATGCTTACGTTTATGGAGATAATCACAGCAAAGCAAAGCTTTTGCAGGTAGATCCGCTTGTTATTGAGAATCTTGAGGATGATTGTAGCCATGGCATGCCTACACGATACAGTTATTTTGAACAAAAGCTTATTTTGTATCCAACACCAGAGCGCGTTTATTCTATCAGGCTTATTCTTGATCCTGTGAGAATAAAAGATATTGAGAGTGCACAAGAAGCGTCCATATGGTTTCGTGAAGCCTATGAACTGATCAAAACGCGTGCAAAATATGAAATTTATACGAATATTATTAAAGAACCACAGATGGCAGCGGCAGCTTTTGCCATGTTTCAAGAGCAACTCGATGCGCTTCAAATTGAAACATCACGGCGCAAGAATTTATTAAAAATTCAACACACGGATTTCTGATGACCTTTATCCCTATTGCTGAGTATAGACCAGATGTTGCATTTATTAATAGTGGTTATTCCAGTGAGATCGTGAACGTTTTACCTGCACCAAATTCGTATATTCCGTTTCCCATTGTGGCGCCGGTCTCAGATCCTTTTCCGGATGTGATTTTGGGGGTCTATGCTGTGCGCTCATTGGGTGGTGTGCGCATTATTGTGGGTGCACCAACAAAGCTTTATGAATATGACAACAGCACGCGCGGCTGGAAAGACATTAGCAAACCTCACACACACTATCACGCCAATGAGACCGCCCTTTGGTCTTTTGCCTCCTTTGGTGATCATATCATTGCTGTTAATAGCAATGACCCACCACAAATGCTTTCGTTGAAAACAGATGAAAGGTTTTGTGATTTGAGTGGTAATCCGCCGCGTGCTGGACTTGTGCGTGTGTGGGGTGATTTTGTTTGCTTGATGCAACTAACAGATAAGCCAAACCGTGTTCAGTGGTCCGGTTTGAATGATGCAACACATTGGACGGTTGGGGAGAAAAGTTGCGATTATCAAGATTTTCCTGATGGAGAATATGTTCAAGGGTCTACGGAATCAACAAATCCACTTATTTTTATGCGCTCCGCTATTTATCACGCAACTTTTGTACCAGGCTCTAAAATTATCTTCAGTTTTGCAAAAATAAAAGACAAAATAGGGGCTAAAAGCAGTATGGCAATTGCAAGCCGTGGAGACTGTACTTTCTTTGCATCTGATGATGGTTTTTATCAAATCAACAGTGCTGGTGAAATGCTCCCTATTGGCTTTGGAAAAGTCGATAAAACTATCTTCACACTTTACAATAACTTTGCCATTGATGAGATGAGGGCATGTATTGATCCGGTCTATTCTCGTGTTTATTTTTCTATCAATGATAACACTGAAGGGATGCATATTTATGTTTATGATTGGCTTTTGCAAATATGGAGTGTCATTAAGGGGCAAAACCTTCTCTTATTTCCCCTTTTTGCAGCCGGTTATACATTAGAAGGCTTAGACGAAGTACAAGAGAGCTTGAAAGATTTACCAGCTTCTCTTGATAGTAAAATGTGGCAAAATGGTGCGCCTGTTTTGGGAGCCTTTACGCCAGACAACACATTTGGTTTTTTTGCAGGTCCTCCGATGGAAGCAGTTATTGCTTCACAAATTGTGGGGGATACGGGCAGGCAAATCAACCTGATGAGTGAGGCTTTTGTTCAAGCGGATACAACAAAAGGTTTTTTAAGTGTTGGGGCGGCTTTTATCATTGATAACAAGAACCAATTAAATTGGGCTAAAGAGCGTTATGCCGGCTATAATATTGGGATGTATAATATCCGCTCACGGGCGCGTTATCACGCTTTGCGTCTGAGAATACCAGAAGGCACGCCATGGACGCATATAACAGGCTTTGATGTAACGCTCAAACCCGCAGGCATAAGATGAGTTTTAAGATCTATAATACAGAAAAATGGAGCGCTGAACAAATGGCGCCCTATTTTGAGAATGTCATAAAATCGATAGCTTACTTTAATCAAAAATTCCCTGATGATTATAATACAGAGACCATTTTAAACGATATTTTGAAGGGAGAAAAAGTTCTTTGGATTATCGTTGATGCGCATGAAAACTTTATGGCGCATGTCACAACACAGTTACAGGAACTCGTCACTGGAGCATTAAGGGCGGTTATTGTCACGCTTGGTGGAAAGGGAGGAGCGCCCTTAACAAAGCTTATCACTCAGATTGAAGCTTATTACAAGGAAAAAGGGGCAAAAGAGCTTGTCATCATAGGCAGGCGAGGGTGGGAAAAATCTCTTAAATCGCATGGATATCTCGTTAATCTTTTAGAATATAGAAAGCAGCTTTAATATGGGAAAAAGTTCTAAACCAATCCAGAATACCCAAAACACGACGCAAACAAATGAACCCCCTGCATGGGCAAAAGGTATTTTTGAACACGCAGCTCAAGATGCCATGACTTTTTATAACCAAGGCAGCGGAAAAGCCGTTTATGACGGGCAGCGAGTTGCGGGTTTAAGTGATCAAACAAAGAATGCGATTAATGGGCTTAGCAATAATACGCATAACTATGATAACAACACTTTAAATGGAATAGCCACAGGGCAAAATTCAACAAGCCAAAACTTAAAGAACATGGCTTCAGGGCAACAAATAGGCAATAACCCTTACTTTAATGAAGCACTTCAAAACACATTAAATAAGGCAACAAGCTCTATTAACAGTTCGCTAGCAGGAGCTGGGCGTTATGGTTCGGGTGCACATACTGGGGTTTTGGCTGATGAATTGGGGGGCATAGCAACACAAGCTCTATCACAGCAATATAACCAAGATGTCAACAACATGATGAATGCCAATGGTCTCATTGACCAAGCAAACCAAAATCAGTTGGCGGGTGCCAATAATTTCTTTCAAGGTCAAGGTCAGGCAAATCTCAATGCGTTGACGGGAGGGAGTGTACTTGATGCCAATCATCAACGGCAATTAGATGAAGAGCGGCAAAAATGGGAGCAGCAGAACAATCTTGATTGGGACCAGTTAAGTAAGTTGCTTACAGCTGGTGGGGCTGTTGCTGGAAATTATGGAACGCGCACAGGACAAATGACGACATTGACTCCACAGCCAAAACCTAATCCGTGGGAGATTGTTGGAAATGTTGGAACTATCCTTGGTACTTTTGCTGGGCTTAGTGATATCAGAGCAAAAGAAAACATCAGAGAAGCTGGGCAGAGAAATGGACACAAACTCTATGAATACAACTACAAGGGGCACTCAGAGCGCTATCGCGGGGTGATGGCACAGGATGTTTTGAAGTCAAAGCCAGAAGCTGTTTTCTTGCATAAGGCGACAGGCTTTTTGCATGTGGATTATGGCAAGCTTGGCTTTGAGATGGAAAGGGTGCAGTGATGGAACAAGAAAACACAAATTCTCTTTTAAAGTTGTTTGATCCAAAATTTTTGCGTCCCTTGATGTATCAGGTCATACCTCAATTGCCAAAGCATTTGTTCGAACAGCTTTCTATGCCTCCAAGCACGCCGTTGGAAGGGCGATACAAGCCAAGTTTTTTAGAACGTGCTGCTTTTAGCACAAACCCTTTTGATGCGAGCAATGGGGATAATACTCCACAAAAATTGAGTCCTACAGAGCTTATTCGCGGTGCTCAAACAGGAGGAGGAGAAGCTGGAAAAAAAACGCCAGCAGAATTGATTATGTCTACGGATGATTTAAAGCGCCAAATGCCTCCATTGCCGGATGTTTCAAAGGATACTGTTAAGATACAAGAGGCGCCAGAGCAACAAAAGCATGACTTCTCAGAGCAGGGAGGTGTTGCATCAATGATCCCTCAATCTCCACTTGTTGGGAATATTGATCAGTCTAGTGGGGATGAAGCTGGGCGACAGCAAAAAAATGTGATGGATTATATTGCTCAACTTAATGAGAAATCTATAGCGGAAAACTCTTTGAAAAACAATTCTGGAAATGATGAGGAAAAGCTTTTTGAGGCACCCATAGGAGAAGAAAAACATTTGAATGCACACTTACCAGAAGAGGAACATTTAAAAGCAAGTGGTGATCTTGAACAAAAAACAGATTATATCAAGTCACTTGATAACTTTGTTCAGACAGGAGCAAATCCAAGTAGCTTATGGGAGCGTTTTAGAAAATCAGAATTTTCCGAGCATTTAATGGATTTTTTTGCAGGGCTTGCGTTAGGAAAGACACCACAAGAAAGTTTTTCAAATGCATCTATCCTTATGCGGCAGGGCAATAATGTACGTGCACAACATAAACAAACTTTGCAATTTTTACGCTCTAAAGGGTATAGCGATGAAGATGCGCAAGCACTCACGCAATATCCAGATCTTGCCATGAAAATCATAGGCAACACGTTAAGCCCTCAAGAAGGCTATAGAACATTGACATCAGAAGAAAAGGCAGAGCAGGGATTGCCTGAGGATATGACTTTCCAAGTCTCAACAAGCACGGGGAAAATTATACCTGTCCAAGGAGGACAGCGTTCCACTGCTTCTGGATTAGGGGGGAATACTGATGGCATGCTGTCAAAGCCTGAATCAGGTTATATGTATGTTAAGGACGAAAATGCACTTGGTGGCATACGTGCGGTGCCAATTGCAGGCAGTGGTTCAGAACATAAATTAATTCAAGAACAGAAGGAGGAGGAGCGTAAAAACCAACAAATGCAAATGCGAATTCTGGAAACAGCAGACAGGTCAAATCGTATACTCTCAGCATCTAAAGAATTGCTAAAAACTATTGAGGCACATCCGCATGTTGTTGGTTTCACGGGTTCTATAGGGTCGTTCCTTCCTAATTCTCAGGCAAAAGATTTCGGGCATATGCTCGATTCATTGAAGGCAAGTATCGGGCTTGATGCCTTGAGAAAAGCAAAAGCATTTTCACCAAATGGCGCATCTGGCTTTGGGAATTTGTCTAATATGGAATTGCAAGCATTGCAAAACTCTGTAGCGGCACTGTATCAAGATCTTTCTGCAGAGCAAATGAAGAAATCTTTAAAAACAGTTATTGACACTTTCAATAAATCCAATGCAGCAACGCGCGCAATTCTTTTTGGTGGTGCAGAAGCAACAAACGAGCTCGTTCGAGCCGCCTATGGGCAAGATGCTTATAAGGAAAATCATGCACAGTCAAATGATCCACTAGAAAAACAGATAGAAGCATTGCCGGAAGGCATGTTGTTCGTTGATAGAGATGGACGCATTAAGGAGAAACAAACCAATGGCTGAAGTAATCCCCCCTCTTATTAATCGTAAAAACACAAGAGTCATTGGGCATATAAGTGACTATACACCAGAACAGCTTCAAGAGCTTTTCGCGAAGAATAAGGAAAGGCTAAGTGGTTCTGTTACAGGAAATAGTGGTGCAACAGAAGAAGAAGGTCCACATCCAAGTGCAGCGGGTGCTTTTGGATGGGGTGCTCTTCATGGGTTAACCATGGGGTATGATGATGAAGCAGCAGGGTTGACATCAGCACTTTGGGAGGGGTTGTGGAATGGAACAGATAAGGCAGTCAAAAAATATAATGAAGTGACAAAGCGATGGCGTGACTATCAAAGAGCGGCGAACCGAGATCAGTTTTATCTATCTCTTGCGGGGAATTTAACGGGTGCTGCAATTCCTTTTCTAATACCAGGTCTTGGCGCTCCTGCTGCCGCTCGTGCGGCAATTGGGGCTGATGTTGTGCTGGGAGGAAGAGCTGGTGTTGCAGGAGCACAGATAACCAGTAAAGCTTTAGCAGCAGGAGAAAGGGCGGTGCAATCTGCTTTAGCAGAGGGTGCGGAACGGGCAGCGGCAAAAGCTGCAGGTGAAGCAGCAATGAAAGCAGTAGCAAGTAAAGAGGCGGCAAAATTTAGCTTGGGGCGTGCAGCAAAAACTGGAGCCATTTATGGTGGAATAGCAGGCAGTGGTGAGGGGGAAGGGCTTGCAGATACTCTAGTGTCTGCTGGGTTAGGTGCAGGGCTAGGCGTTGCAACACCATTTGCGGCACATTCTGCTTTAAAGGTTACACCTTTTGTTACAAAACCATTCAAAGTAGCGGCTTCTGGTGTTAAGAACACATCTGCGGCTCTCAAAAACACAGTTGGAAAATTGTTTGGTAAAACTGAACCAATAACACAAGGTGTAGAAAAAGAAGCATTTCAGATAAGCGATAGAGCGCTTAGGGATGTAAGCCAAACTTTAGGGGATGAAGGTGTTGATAAACTTGAAAGAGCATTAAAACAGCGAGGTCCTGATTCAATGATTATTGATCTTCATGATGAGCTTGCTAAAAGAGCTTTTAAGGCAGCAAAAAAAGACCATGATACTTATTCACTTGTGAGTAATCGTTTGAATGAAAGACAAGATGCGAGTGCACTGCGGGTAAAGGATGCGTTGACAGATGTGATGGGTCCAAAAGTAGATACGCTTGATTTAAAGCAAGAGATTATCAAACAAGCACAGAAAAAGGCTGAACCATTTTATGAGAGGGCGAAAGCTTCTCCTATTTCTAATGCTGTTCGTGAAGATTTATCGCGGTTGCAAGAAACTCCTGCCTTCCAAAAAGCCTATAAAAAAGCAATTGCGCAAATGCCAAATGAAGCGGATGCAACAGTTATAGGGAGCAATGGATATCCAAAACTGAATATGCGGATTTTACATAAGATGAAAGAGGTTTTTGATGATCAAATTAATTCTGCGCGCATCAAAGGAAAATGGGGATATGCTCGAGATTTGACTGATTTCAAACAACGCATTCTGGACGTTTTGGATACGTCCTCTCCAGATTATGCTAAAGCACGGAAAATTTATTATGACGAGCGTACTATCGGTGATGCCTTAGAGCAGGGAAAACAAGCGCTGAAGAAGAGCGTTAATCTCGATACAATCAACAGTCAACTTTCGGGTTTTGGGTTGATGGAAAAAGATGCGTTTCAAAAAGGGATGCGGTCACAAATAGAGGATGCAGCAGGCAATGCACAGAATTTTGAACACAGTCTTTTGAGTTTGTTTGACACGCAGAATGGTCAAGAAAAATTACGGCAGAGTTTTGGTGAGGACAAAGCCAAGCAACTTATGAAAGTGTTGCGACCAGAAGTGGAAAGAACAAAACTTTTTGCACGATTGCCAAACCATATGGGTGAAGTAGAAGAGAGGGGGGCACAACAGACTATGGGTATAGGAAAGATTGCTTTCATCAAGGCAGTTGTAAAAAATTTCGCAAGAGAATTTGGACGCAAATTCTCAAGCGTCCATAAAGATACTGAGAGAGATATTGCAGCGCTTATAACAGCGCGGGAAAAAGGGGAATTTGGGTTAGCAAGAGAAAAAGCTGTTGAACTAATTAAGACGTTTCATGAAGCAGAAAAGAAACGCTTAATAACACGAGAAAATTATACGAAATTCATTAATTTTGTTGGCATTATTTTGAATAGCAGCGTTGATAGAACGGTTATAAACTAATGATCAATTTTCATCCTAATGTGAAGCGTGCTATCTCACAGGCAGCACAAAAATATGGTTTGCCAGAAAGCTTTCTTGAACGTGTTGCTATGATAGAAAGTAATGGTAATCCAAATGCAAGAAATAAGAACAGCAGTGCAGGGGGGCTGTATCAATTTCTCGATTCAACAGCAAAACACTATCAACTCAATAACAAGTTTGATCCTTTTCAAGCAACCGATGCTATGGCACGGTTAACGAAGGATAATACCCGTTATTTAGTCACAGCATTAGGCAGAGAACCATCAGAAGCAGAGCTTTACCTCGCACACCAACAAGGACCAGCAGGGGCAGTAAAGCTTATCAAAAATCCACATATCCCAGCAAGCCAGCTTTTAGGTCGACAGGCAGTCACACTCAACGGTGGCAACATGGAAGCTACAGCAGGGGATTTTATGAATCATATTTATGGGCTTTACAATAAAACGGGAGATGCTTTGAAGAGAACGATACAGCAAAACCAAAGCAATGGACAAGCAGCACCAAACGAGGAGGGTCCTTTGTGTGGGTTTGAGAGGCTTCAAAAGACACTTCAAGGTAATCAGGTGGGTCAAGGTGATCAAGGGGGCAAGCAATTAATGGCATATGACACGCCATTCCCAAACAGAATGATGGCACCTGAAAGCAGAGATAATTTAACAGGACAGATTATGGAAACCACACCATTACAAGCACAAGGTATTGATGCAGGTGCTCTTAAAAAGGGCTTTTCCGGTTTGCTTCATTTAATGAGAGAGAATGGAGAACGACAAAAACAGCAGGCACAGATGGTACAGCAACAAATGTTGCAGCAACCAGTCATGGCGGGTTTCTCACAATCGACTGGGCGCCCGACAGATTTAACACCTCTCATTGATCCCTCTAGGCGGCAATCTGTTGGTTCCTATGGGCGGCAAAAAGAAGAGCAATTGCGCGAAGAGCTATTAAGAAGAACGGGGGCTTATCATGTCTGATATTTATGACTGGTCACTCACAGCTGATCAAAATGCCAATTCCGATAGTATCATTAATTGGGCAGAAGGGCAGCCGCCTAGTTCTGTTAATGATAGTGCGCGGGTCATGATGCAGCGTATACGTGAATATCTTGCCGATAATGGTGGTTCTCTTGACTCAAAGTTTATTGTGAATGGAAAGGAACAAACAACATCAATCACGTTGACGACGGTGTCGCCGATAGCGAAATATAAAAACGATATCATTATTCGCTTTAAGGCGCGTGGTATAAATATTGGCACGACAACAATAAACATGAATAATATAGGAGCAAAGCCACTCTATAAAGCCACCAGCACGGGAATAGTATCATTGACAGGCGGTGAGTTACAAACAAATGGTATTTATGAAATAGTCTATAATGATGGCGCATTAACAAAAGGTCTTGAGGGCTGGTATCTTTTAAATCCTACTCCCATTCCACCACCGAAGGTCGAAACCTTTCCTTGTGGTTTTATTGCGACCTTTGCTATGCAAGAAGTCCCAAACGGCTGGCTTTTATGTGATGGCGCTACTTATGAACGCAAAGATTATCCGCAATTATTCAAGGCGATAGGGGATAAATGGGGAAAAAACAGTGATACAACCTTTAAAGTTCCAGATTTTAGAGGAGTGTTTTTGCGCGGCTTTGATAATGGTCGCGGTTTAGACAGAAGTAGACAATTTGCCGATATACAGCAAGATTGCCTTAAATCGCATACACATATTTGTAGTGTTGAATCGGCGGGACAGCATACACACGAGTTTCAGTATAATGGAGTGGGATGGAGCGCCAATGATATTGGTAGAAGAAACCCCTCTTATCACTATGCCGTTCTTGGAGGAACAACACAACCTGCTGGAGTGCATACGCATAAGGTAACACTTTCTTCAACAGGCGAGGCAGAAACGCGCCCTGTTAATGTACCGGTTGTTTATGCCATAAAATCATAAGGTTTTCAGATGATCAATAATCCGTCTGCTATTGATGATATTGCGGACGCGGAGCAAATCCGCGTCCTTTTTTATGCAAGCAATAGAATGGTTCATGCGCCATTGAATAAGGTGCTTGATCTTGTCAAAAGTGACATACAGCATGATCTTTTAAGCGCTTTGGTAGAATATAAAGAAGCAACAGATAAACGCATAGAGACCATGCAAAAACTTATTGATGAATTACAGTCTCTCATCCCCAAAAATCTCAAAAACAGACTTACTAAGGAATGAAACGCGATGCCATTACCCTATCATACGCACATATTTAAGCTTGAACCAGCAACAAAGAAAGAAGTCAAAGAAGGTATTTTAAATAGTAAGGCTCTTGCACCTGTTTCAGTGGGAAGTGCAGCAGCTTATCAGGTAGAATATTTTGCAACCGCTGCTCAAGGGAAAAAGGCTGATGATGCTGTTGCAAAGAGAGATATTGGAGCTCTTGCTTACAAAGATAAGGTCACAATCCACGATATTGAAGCAAGTGGTGAAGCTCGTGAGAATGCGATTTTATCAGGCGTTGGCTGGGTAAAAATATCGCCTTTAGGGATTGGCGATATGAAGGCTGCTACATATGATCCCGATAATGTGGGGGCAAATGTATTTTCTATGGAAAATATGAACGAGGGTCCTACAAAAAAGATCTTAACCACAGAGGAAAGATCAAAACTACGATGGTTGAGTGCTACCCAACCAACAATAGAAAAGTGGCATAAGGGAAGTGAAGGTGTTTATTATCCCATATCTCCGGTAGATCTCAAAAATACCATTAGTTATTTTGTAGGATTAAAGTCTGTTGGTATGTCAAGATTAGTCTATGATCCAGATAAAATAGCAAAAGATGCCTTTGATATGGAGAATATGAAAGAGGGGAATACGCATCTTATTTTAACCCCTCAAGAACGTGCACAGGTTGCAAAAATTGATAAAATTAAAGATGTGGCACAGCACGCACAGGAAAGTGCACAACAAGGGCTTTATGCAGCCAGTGAGGCGAAGGATATTGCCAATGCTGCATTCAATACAGCGAAAGATGCGCAAGATCACGCTGTAGATGCGAAAAATACCGCTGAGTCCGCACAAAAAACAGGAGACAGGGCACAAGCTGTGGCAAGTGTCGCACAAGAAACAGCGGATAGTGTACAGAAAAAAGTTGATCTCATTCAACCTCTTGCAAAAAAAGACTGGATTGATGGCATAAAGACAGTGGATGCACTTATCTCACCAGCCAAACTGATGGCTTCAATCAAAGCAAATAGTAGCAATAGCAGCGGCGCTGGTAGCGGCAACAATGGTGGCGGGGTTAGAAAACCTGTTGAAATTCTGATGACAGAAAGCGGAGATATTCCATTGCCTGATGGTATTACTGCTGACACCGATATCGAAGTATGGGCTTGGGGCGGTGGAGGTGGTGGCGTTAAGGATGGCGGCGGCGGCGGCGGTCAATGTGTGCATGTTAAAATGAAAGGTTCTGATTTAGATAAATTAAAAACAGCTTACATTGGTCGTGGTGGTAAAGGCAATGACAGTAACATTTTATGCAATGGTGGTAGAACAATGATCAAAGGGCTTGTTACAGCAGAAGGAGGATATTCCGTTTCCATGACTCTCGTTAACTTTGGAGGGAAAGGCGGCGATGGAGGAGGAAACAGAGAGGGCATCAGTGGTGAGAGTTTTATTTTTTCTGGTGGGAATGGTGGAGGAAGTGGAGTCGACGGCAAGAGAGCTGGTACCGGTGGAAGTTCGTTTCTTGGCGGCGGCGGCGGCGGTGGTGGTCAATGCAAGGGTTCTATCATGGGGCAAGGTGGTGAGAGTTACAAAGGTGGTAACGGTGGTAGAGGTGGTAAAGAATGTGGCGGCGGCGGCGGGGGATATTTCGATGGGAAATCCGGAGGCGACAAAATTGGCGGCGACGGTGGTGACGGAGCAGTACTCATAAAGGTATATTTATAAGGTGAATTGAACAATGGCACGGAAAATAAGTAAAGACTGTTTATACTGTTTAAAAAAGTGGGAAGGTTTGCGCTTGCAGGCTTATCAAGATACTTCTGGCATATGGACGATTGGTTATGGTCATACGAAAAAAGCCGGTCAACCAACAGTTGTTGAGGGTATGGTGATTACGGAAAAAAAAGCCGAAACCATGCTTTTAGTAGATTTGCAGCAATATGAGAGAGCGGTAGAAAAAGCAGTTTGTGTGAATTTAAGCGACGAGCAGTTCGGCGCTCTTGTTTCCTTTTGTTATAATGTAGGTATTGCAGCTTTCCAAAACTCTACATTGCTTAAAAGGCTTAATCGGGGGGATTATGAAGCAGTACCAACCGAATTACAAAAATGGACCAAAGCAGGAGGCAAACGTTTACAAGGTCTTGTACATCGGCGTGTAGCAGAGGCAGGGCTATGGGCGAAAGGGGCTTATGTTTCTTCTAATTATCAAACAGTAGAAACGAAACAACCAACAGGGTTTCTCAAAGCAGAAGCATTGGCACCGATTATTGGTTCTTTCTCAGGTCTTGGTGGGTTTTTAGCGGGCAATGGACCAATCCAATGGGCTTTAGCCGCCATTATGGTTTTAGCGGCATGTACTGGCATTTTCTTTGTTGCTAAACGCTTTCAGAAGCACCGCCTATGATCTTATGGATGAAAAGAAACTTGATGGTAACAGGTGCGGCTTTAGCCGCTTTTTTTATTGCCTTAGCAAAAGCTTTTACTCTTGGGAAAAAAGTAGAGCAACAAAAGCAAACAGAAAAAGCTTTAAAAGCAGCCACAACACGGCTTGAGGTGGAAAGTGAAGTTAATCAAAAAAGTGATGCTGATGTGCGTGCTGCTCTCTCTGACTGGTTGCGCGACAAATAAATATGTTTTTTCTTGTGTTGGTTGGTTACCTATTTATTTAAGCCGACAAGATCTGAACACCATTAGCTCAAACTTAGCAAGAGAGATCTTAAAGCATAACAAGCAGGGTCAACGCTTGTGTGGGTGGAAACATGGTTAGAAAAAAATCCAAAAAACACACAGAGCTTACAGAATTAGAAAAAGAAATGCTTCAAGAAATGATCATCACCTATCAAAGCGTGAAAATGATGTCTCGCTTGATGAAGTGGATAGCATTTTTTCTTTTTTTGCTTATCCTTGATTTTGCACGCCTCATGGATGCGCTAGATAATGTCATTGCACATTTAAAGCAGTGGTTTTCAAAGAACTGAACAACTGTCATAAAAGAAAAAAATGCGTAAAATTCTTTTTACTATGAATTGAAGATCCAATTATAAACGCAGTTCAGAATGGGAACCAAGTCGTAAAAGCTCTAGTGTTTTGGCGTCTGGCTTTCGATAGATCAAAACTAAATCGGGCTTTATGTGACAATCACGACAATTGCGCCACTGACCTGTTAGTGCATGATCTCTCCAATGCGCCTTTAGCGGTTCATTCTCTGCTAACGCTTGGACCACAAGCAGCAAATCCTCCTCTAGTGCATTAGCATATTTACCTTTGCTTTCACGTTTAAGGTCACGGCGGAATGAACGCGTATAGACAATTTCCCGCATAGCAAGCTTAGGTTTGCTTTTCAGATTTACGCGCTTGGGTTCTATCTGCGCGTATCATGGTCCTTAAGCCGTCTAATGATGTACGTTCGACGCGTCCCATTTCGGCATCCTCGATAGCTTGTAATGTTTCCATATTTGGTTGGAATAGATCAAGTGGTAATGCTCTATCTCTAGCAATGCGGGTCATAAACATGCGTACTGCATCTGATATAGTTAAACCCGTAGACTTAATAACTGCACTTGCAATTTCTTGAACTTCATCAGGTATGCGGGCTTGAATTTTTCCCATTGCTAAATCTCCTACTTAATTGTACTACAATGTACTACATTTCAAACCTATGTCAAGAGATTTATCCGTCATGCCATACAACCTTGTGTATTAAGGAGGGTAGGAAGTCAATTTTTAAAAGGAGCTAACCAAAACCTAAGAATTTCTGCTAGAATCACGAGAGAGCTTCTTTTTTAATAGGATTTTTTAGATGCCAACACCATTTGGTAAAACCTTACGCAAACTCCGCATTGATCATTCAGAACGCCTTTTAGATATGGCTAAAAAATTAGATATATCTGTAGCATTTTTATCATCTGTAGAAATTGGCAAAAGATCTGTTCCTGTAGGATTAGAGGAAAAGATAATTGAACTCTATACTTTAGATCAAGAGGTAGCAGAAATTTTGAGAAGAGAATCGGATGCTTGTCGCAAAAGTTTCACTATAAAGCCTTCTGATACATTCAGATGTGAAGCTGTTGGTATGTTCTCTAGACTGATAAACATTATTTCACAAGAAGATTTAGAACTATTAAAAAAATTATTAGAGAAAGCTGGCAAAAAGAATGCGCTTTGTAAAGGAAAGTGTGAAAATCCTATTCCCGAACCTAATTATATGGTCCCTAACCTTAAAAAAATATAAATAAAATCAATATCTTATTGTAATTAAATTTAAGATTCGAATTCAGGTACTTATTCAAAAGGGACATATTTTAACACGCTACAAGCCTATTTTACGATAGAGCCTGTGAATGGTATGATTGGTAAGGCCTTTAGACATCACTATCTTTACACTTATGAAGATATAAACCGCCACCATCGTACATTTTGCAAGCCTCCAATTTTTTGTGCGATAATTTTTAATACTTGACATGTTTATAAGAAGTATTTTTACTCTCTTTTTAATAAATTTTATTCATATACGAACCTTACTTATGACGCGTAAGCAAGCTATTTTATTAAATTCAATATAAGAGGAAATATAACGAAGGAATATTACAGTATTTTTAATAATATAAAATTTAAAATGTTGTAATTTATTATAATAAACAATGTACTATAAATATAAAACAACAAATAAAAAATATTTTTTCTTTCATGCTTTAAAATATTAAAATCAACTTAGGTGTAAGATAAAAAGTGCATCATATTACTTTTGCTAACGCTGAATAAAAATAAAATCTTTTCTTTGGTTGTCAATAATTCCTCAATTTGCAGAAATA